>NZ_JANOCG010000371.1:0-20740 GCF_031412075.1 Rhizobacter sp. | reverse complement strand
CCCTCCACGGCCCGGCGGGCGGCTTGTGAGCGGCCCGCGTGGTGATTTGATTCAACGGTCGGTTGCCGAGAAGGCAGCCGGTGGAGCCGGGGCGCACGCAGTTCAGCTGAAGAACTTGGTGGCCAGCGGCAAACTAAACCCGAGCAGGCTGGCAACGCCAGGGCCATGCTCCCCGGTCGTTCGACCCTTTGGTTTGTTTGCGCGCGATGAACATGCAAAAAGTGTAGCAGCAGCCCACCGGCTGTCCGTGCGCCGGCGCGGCACCGGGAAACCATCACAGACAAATCGGTGACGAATCGTCACAATCCGGCGCTCGGATGTGCACCTTTGTGCGACGTTTGCCCTTTGTTGTCGTGGAGAGTCCCGTGATTCGTCGTTTGATTTCCTTCTCGGTCGCCACTTTGCTGCTGAGCGCCGCCACTCTGGCCCAAGCCCAGCCCACCGAAGTGGCCGGCGTGAAATATGAAGGCAGCCAGCAGGTGGCCAACACGCCGCTGGTGCTCAACGGCGCGGGCATCCGATACAAGGCGATCTTCAAGGTCTACACCGCGGGCCTGTACCTGACCAAGAAGGCCGCCACCACCGAGGCCGTGCTGGCCACCCCCGGCCCGAAGCGCATCCACATCGTGATGCTGCGCGACATCAACGGCTCCGAACTCGGCAAACTGTTCACCCGCGGCATGCAAGACAACGCGCCGCGCGACGAATTCTCCAAATCCATTCCTGGCACCCTGAAGATGAGCGACATCTTCTTCATCAAGAAGAAGCTCAGCGCCGGTGAATCCTTCTCGATCGATTGGGTCCCAGGTGTGGGCACCACGATTCTGATCAACGGCAAAGCCACCACAGACCCGATCAAGGAGCCCGAGTTTTTCTCGGCCCTCATGAAAATCTGGCTGGGCCAATCACCTGCCGACCCCATGCTTAAAGACGCGCTGCTGGGCAACAAGCCCGCCAACACCCCCGGCAACAACTGATCCGGACGAGTTCGCGAAGAGGTCCGCCTCGGCCCCGTCTGGAACGGGCATCAGCCGCCCAGTTGCACACGCATCGCGTCGATCACGCTCTTGTAGTCAGGCTTGCCGAAGATCGCGCTACCGGCCACAAAAGTGTCGGCCCCGGCCTCCGCCACCTGGCGGATGTTGTCGACCTTGATGCCGCCGTCCACTTCAAGCCGGATGTCGCGCCCGCTCTGGTCGATGATCTTGCGGGCCTGTTCGATCTTCTGAAGCATCGCGGGGATGAAGCTCTGCCCGCCAAAGCCCGGGTTCACGCTCATGATCAAGATCAGGTCGACCTTGTCGATCACCCACTCCAGCACGTCGAGCGGTTGCGCCGGGTTGAACACCAGCCCGGCCTGCTTGCCTTCGCCCTTGATGAGCTGCAGCGTGCGGTCGACATGCGCGCTGGCATCGGGGTGAAAGCTCACCAGATCGGCGCCCGCCTTGCAGAAGGCCAGGGCGAGTGAATCGACCGGCTGCACCATCAGGTGCACGTCGATCGGCACTGGGCTGCCGTCGGCCTTGACCGAATGTTTGCGCAGCGCCTCGCAGATCATCGGCCCGAAGGTCAGGTTGGGCACGTAGTGGTTGTCCATCACGTCGAAGTGGATCCAGTCGGCGCCGGCGGCGATGACGCTCTTCACTTCATCACCCAGGCGGGCGAAGTCGGCCGACAAGATGCTGGGGGCGATGCGGTAGGTGGGCTTTGTCATCCGGCAATTCTAGGAGTCTCCCTAGAATGCAGCGCATGTCCAAGCCCGAATTCACTTGCAGCGTCAGCGTGCGCCTCTTGCCCGAACAGTCGGACGTCGAGGCCGGCGCCTATGCATTCGCCTACACCATCACCATCCGCAATACCGGCAGCATCGCCGCGCAGCTGATCGCCCGCCACTGGGTCATCACCGACGCGCGCGGCCACACCGAAGAGGTGCGCGGCCTGGCGGTGGTCGGCCAGCAGCCTCTGCTCAAACCGGGCGAGCGCTTCGAATACACCAGCTGGACGCGCATCGCCACGTCGCAGGGCAGCATGCGCGGCACCTTCTTCTGCATGACCGAAGACGCGCAGCCGTTCGACACGGTGGTGCCCGAGTTCGGCCTTTCCCTGCCCTCCGCGCTGCACTGATGACGTCGGCCGGCAAAGCATTGCGGCCGCAGAATGCCGGCGCCTGGGACCTGAGCGCGCTGCTCAACGCCGCCGACGCCTCGGCCAGCCTGCCCGAGCGCCATCTGTGGCTGGTGCGCCTGCTCGAATGGCTGCGCCACGCCGCCGTGCCGTTGGAGAACCAGCAGACGCCCACGCCGCTGCTGCGCCTGCGCCACCTGCTCAATGTGCTGGAGCGCCACCCCGAGTACCGTGAGCAGGTGTCAGCCCTGCTGCTGCGCTTTTGCCGCGAGGTCGACATCGCCGGCCTGCTGGCCGATTTCGGCTTCGCGCCCCGCATGAACCTGGGCAGCGAACTGGGCCAACGCCTGCGCCTGCGGCTGCTGCCCGCCACGCCGGCCACCACCAACCTGGCCGAACTGTTCAACCTGCTGTTTCCCGAGCCGGACGACGCCCTCTGGCTGGACCGGCTCGACGCCGCAACCGCCGAGCGCATCACCGCCTTGCTGCAGCCGGCCGACGGCGAGCCGGTGCCCGACTGGCGCACGCCGTTTCTCGACGCGATGATGTTCTTGTCGAGCGCGGTGCGCGCGGCCGGCTTCTCTCCGCAGTTGCGCGAGCGCATGAGCACCGAATTGCTCGCCGACGCGCCGTTTCGCCAGCTCGCGCCAGTGGCCGAGCGCGTGCGCGAGCACGCGGTGTCGGGCGACCACGCGGCGCTGCTGCAAGAAGCCCAGTACCTGCGTGCCCTGCTCGACAGCTGCCGCCGCTGCGCGCTCAGCGTCAACAACCACCTCGAAGAACACGGCGTCTCGGTCGATGTGGTGTTCGAGGTCGACCAGTTGCTCAAGCGCAGCCACCGCATCGAGGAGCTGCTGGTCTGTGTGGTCAGCCCCGACCCGACGCCCGAGGTCGTGAAGCTCGTGGCCGCCCTGGTGCGCACCGCCGAAGAGCGGCGCAGCCTGCGCGCGCTGTTTTCGCACCACTACTCGCTGCTCGCGCGCAAGGTGGCCGAGCGCAGCGCCGAAACCGGCGAGCACTACATCACCCGTGACGCGGCAGCCTACCGGTCGATGCTGCGCGCGGCAGCCGGCGGCGGCGCGGTGGTCGCCGGCACCACCTTCCTCAAATTCTTCATCCTGGCGATCGGCTTGACCGCCTTCTGGGGCGGGTTCTGGGCCGGCGTCAACTACGCCGCGAGCTTCGTGCTGATCCACCTGCTGCACTTCACCCTGGCGACCAAGCAGCCCGCGATGACGGCGCCCGCCATGGCCGACAAGCTCACCGACATGGGCAGCGACGAAGCGGTCGAAGGCTTCGTCGACGAAGTGACCCACCTGATCCGCTCGCAGGCGGCGGGCATCGTCGGCAACCTGGCGATGGTGGTGCCGCTGGTGCTGGGGGTGCAGCTCGCCTGCCAGTTCATCTTTGGCGCCACGCCCATTGGCACCAAAGACGCCGAGCACGTGCTGCACTCGCTCACTCTGCTCGGCCCCACGGTGTTCTTCGCCGCCTTCACCGGCGTGTTGCTGTTTGCCAGCTCGATCATCGCGGGCTGGGTTGAAAACTGGTTCGTCTGGCACCGCATCGACAGCGCCATCGCCTGGAACCCACGCATCGTTGCCCGTCTGGGCTCGGCGCGTGCACAGCGTTGGGCGGCCTACTGGCGCGCCAACATCTCGGGCTACGCGGCGAATATCTCGCTCGGGTTGATGCTGGGCATCGTGCCGGTGGTGCTGCTGTTCTTCGGGCTGCCGATCGAGGTGCGGCACGTCACGCTGTCAACCGGCCAGCTGGCCGCCGCGGTGGGTGCGCTGGGCTTCGACGTGCTCCAGAACGGGCCGTTCTGGTGGTGCCTGGCGGCGGTGGTGTTCACCGGCGCGCTCAACCTGGGCGTGAGTTTCTTCCTGGCTTTCAAGGTGGCACTGCGCTCACGCGGCATCCGCCTCACCGACCGCAGCCGCATCTACCGGGCGATACGCCAGCGCCTGTGGCGTGCGCCGCTGTCGTTCATCCTGCCCCCGAAATCCCAGGGCGTTCACAGGCCCTAGCGTTCGTCATCTTCCTTGCGACGCTCGCCGCCCTTGCGGCCCGAAAACATGGTCCACCACACGATCAACACCAACACCGCCAACGCGGCCAGCGCTTCGAGCAACAGCAAACCCATGATGAACGTCTTTGTTGATGGCGGCAGGGGGCTCCTGGCGGCCGCGATTCTAGGCCTGCTTGCCAGTTGCGCGAGCCCGCCCGCGCCTTACCCGAGTGCACCGCCACCCCCTGTGGTGGACCGGCCCGCAGCCCCGCCCGCTGCCACCGTGATGCAGCGCCCCCGCTCGCGCTGGGTCAGCGCCGACTGGGCCGACCTGCCCGGCTGGGAGCTCGATGCCACCACCGAACTCTGGCCCGCCCTGCTGCGCGGCTGCGACAAACCGCCGCTCGAGTGGGCCCGCGTGTGCAGCGATGCACGCACGCTGCCGCCGGCCTCAGACGCCTCGGCCCGCGCCTGGTTGCGCCAGCGCCTGCAACCGTGGCGGGTCGAGTCGCTGGAGGGTTCGGCCGAAGGCCTGATCACCGGCTACTTCGAGCCACTGGTCGAAGCGCGGCGGGTGCCCAACGGCGTGTTTCGTTTTGCGCTGTATGGCCCGCCGGCCGACTTGGCCACCCGCAAACCGTACTGGACGCGCCAGCAGATCGACACCCAGCGGCCCGCCCAGGCCTCCCTGAAAGGCATGGCCTTCGCCTACGTCTCCGACCCGCTGGACGCGCTGATCCTGCAGATCCAGGGCTCGGGTCGCCTCAGCCTCACTGAAGCCAACGGACAACGCAAACTGGTGCGGGTGGCGTATGCCGGCCACAACGACCTGCCCTACAAATCGGTGGGCAAGTGGCTGATCGAACAAGGCCAGCTGCGCCCGGAGCAGGCCTCGTGGCCAGCGATCAAGACTTGGGCGCGTGCCAACCCGCGGCGCGTGAACGAGATGTTGAGGAGCAACCCGCGCTTTGTGTTCTTCCGCGAAGAGCCCCTGCCCGACCCCGCATCGGGCCCGCGCGGCGCGCAGAACGTGCCGCTGACACCCGGCCGCTCGATCGCGGTCGATGCGCAAAGCGTGCCCTACGGCACGCCGGTCTGGCTGGACACGACCGAGCCGTTGTCGAACACCCCCTTGCGCCGACTGGTGATGGCGCAAGACACCGGCAGCGCGATCACCGGTGCCGTGCGGGCCGACTACTTCTGGGGCTGGGGGGAGGTGGCGGAGCAGCAAGCCGGGCGGATGAAGCAGCCGCTCAGGATGTGGGTGCTCTGGCCTCGCTGACCCACCACCAACCGTTCAGCCCGAGGTATCGAAGGCCCGCTCTAGCGGTGCAAGGCTTCGACACCTCAGCCCGAACGGTCTTTGATTCGCGCCTCAGGCCGGTACGCGCGCCGCCTCTTTCATCGTCGGCGAGATCACGCCATCCATCGCGAACCCTCCAGGGCCAGAGAGGGGTCAGATCAGCGAATGCGCCAGACCGACGATCAGGATCGACGCGGCAGCAAAAGCCACCAGCGCCCAGTTAGGCAAATACCCTTGGGGTGCGTGATGGTGGCGATGACGATGTTTGTCAGTCATGTGAGTTCCAGCAGTAAAACCGACCCGTTTGGGCGGCTATTGGCAGCTCCACAGGGGATCAGGAGCTGTTAACTGCTGGAGAGCGATCTTCGTGCCAGCTCAGTGACGGTGTCGCCCGGTCGGGCGACCGAAAAACTCGATGTAGTGCGCCACGGCCTCGCCATTGCTGCCCACCAGGCGCACGGCGTGGTGGATCTGCAGGTCGGGCACGTCGAGCAGCCAGGACCAGCGAGCCACCTCCAACGGGTCGGCGAGGTCGACTTGCGGGTGGCCGGGGCCTTCGAGGATGGTGCTTTGGTCGGGTTGCATGGCGTCGCAATCGATGGCGATGAGATGCCTGATTTATCGGCCAAACACCCTGCAGACTTGAGCCAGCTCAGGCCACCACGGTTCGGTTGCGGCCCGCCGTCTTGGCGCGGTACATGGCGCGGTCGGCGCGCTCGATGATGGCGTCCATGCGGTCCTCGAGATCGCACACACCGATGCCGGCCGAGAAGGTCACCGCCAGCTTGGGCTCGATGTGATCGAAGCTGCGTGCGGCCAGCTGGCCGCGCATGCGCTCCACGCACACCAGCGCGTCGTCGGCCGAGGTGTTGGGCAGCATCAGCAAGAACTCTTCGCCGCCCCAGCGCGCCAAGGCGTCGCCGGCCCGCAGGCCGTGGGTGATCACGTCGGCAAAGATCTGCAGCACCTGGTCACCGGCCTGGTGGCCGCAGCCGTCGTTGATGCGCTTGAAATGGTCGATGTCCATCAGCACCATGCTGATCGGGCTGCGGCTGCGGTGCTGGCGGCCGCGCTCGGCCATCATCAGCGCCGTCATGTGGCGGCGGTTCGACAAGCCGGTGAGCTCGTCTTGTGTGGCCAGCAGGCGGTTTTGTGCGAGCGCACTCTCGAGCTGGGCCTTTTGCACCCGCAGCTTGGTGCGCATGGCGCTCAGCTTGCCGGCCAACCAGCCGACGGTGGGCAACAACAGCGCCACCAGCAAGAAGGTCAGCAACTCCACTTGCGGCGGGAATTGAACCGGGTCGGTGTAAGCGCACCAAGCCATGGTGAGACCCACCGCCACCACCCCCACCAAGGCGGTGCGGCGTGCCTGAGAGGGGCTGAGGGAGAACACGCCGAAAAACTGGCCGGTGAGCAACAGCATCAGCACCGCGCCGCGGATCGGGCCGGCCACCGCATACGCCGCACTGCAGGCCAGCACGCAGTACAGGCCTTGCACCTGGGTCAAGGCCGGGTCAGCCGTGAAACGCAGGTTGCGTCCGCTGCGGATGACGGCATAAAACACCACGGAAGCACCGAGCACCGCCGAGGTGAGCACGGCCGCAGGCAGCTGCTCGATCACGCCCATCCACACACCCAGCCACACGATGGCGCTCAGGCCGAGGTACAGCGAAGACGCCACGAGCGACTGCGTCACCCGCACACGCTGGTTCCGGTCGGTGCCGAGTACGGCGTCAACCCAGGAGGAAACTACGGCTCGATTCATGTCAGCTTCGTTATCGGCAGCGGGCGCAAGGGCTGAACGGTACCCCTTCACCGCCCCGTGCGAAAGCACACACCACACGAAATGCACCCCCTGACCCGGGGCTGCGGGCGTCAACTCTTACCGACTTCCTTCGGGCGCGGCGCCGCCGTGGGCAAAGACCACAACCACAGCGCCACCATCAGGCAGCACACCCCCGGTGCCCAGCGCCAGGGTGAGGCGATCACCCACCAGGTGCCCACCGAGCTGATCGTCATCATCACCGTGGCCAGTTGTTTGGCGCGCAAGGGCACGGCGCGGCTCTCACGCCAGTCACGCACCATCGGGCCGAAGCGGGGGTGCGCGAGCATCCAGGCCTCCCAGCGCTTGCTGCCCCGTGAGAAGCAGTAAGCCGCCAGCAGCACCAGCGGCGTGGTGGGCAAGAGCGGCAAGAAGATGCCGATCAGGCCGACCAGCAGGCTCAACCCACCGGCCAGCAGCCACAACGGGCGTTGCCATCGCGTATGGAACTTGCTCTGTGCCTCGTGCGTCATGCCCCGATGCTAACGAGGCTTCCCCATGCCCCTCACCACGTCTTTGCTCCTCCGCGGCGGCCGGCTGCTCGATGCGGCCACGCGCAGCGCCCCGTTCACCGACCTGCTGCTCACCAACGGTGTCATCACGCAGCGGGGCGAGCCCGGTTTTGCGGCGCCGCCCGATGTGCCGGTCTTCGATGCCAGTGGCCTCTTGTTGCACGCCGGCCTCATCAACGGCCACACCCATGGCAGCACCAACCTGGCGAAGGCCACGCACGACCGTTGGTCGCTCGAACTGCTGCTCAATGGTGCGCCGGGTTGGGCCGCCAACCAGACGCTCGCGCAAAAAGCACTCAACACCACGCTCGGGGCGGTCGAGATGCTGCAAAAGGGTTGCACCAGCTGTTATGACCTGACCTTCGGCTTCCCGCTGGTCACCGTCGACGAGCTCATCGCCATCGGCCAGGCCTATGTGAATGCCGGCATGCGCGCGGTGGTGGCGCCGATGCTGCAAGACATCTCGTTCTACAAGGCGATTCCCGGTTTGTACGACATGCTGCCCGAACACCTGCGTCAACAACTCGACGCTGGCCCGGGCGACACCGGCTTCATCTTGCGGCAGATGGAAGAAGCGCTGCAACGCTGGCCGCACGACACCTCACAGGTGCAACTCGGCATCGCGCCGACCATTCCGCTGCACTGCTCCGACGAGCTCACACGCGGCTGCGCACAATTGGCGGCCAAGTACAACGCACCGCTGCAATCGCACGTGGCCGAATCGAAAGTGCAGGCGGTGGCCGCGCTGCAGCGATGGGGCCACTCGCTCACCGCGCACTTCGAGCAGCTCGGCATGCTCGGCCCCAGCTTCACCGTCGCGCACGGCGTGTGGCTCGACGACGACGACATGCGCCGCCTCGCCGCGCACGGCTCGTCGGTGTCGCACAACCCCGGCAGCAACATGCGCCTGGGCGCCGGCATCGCCGACTCGCGCCGCATGCTGGAGCTGGGCGTCAACCTCGCCATTGGCACCGATGGCGCGCTGTGCGCCGACAACCAGAACATGTACGAGGCCATGCGCTACGCCTCGATGGTGTCGAACGTGCGCGGCCCCGACTACACACGCTGGCTCACTGCACCCGAAGTGTTCAGCGCCGCCACCGTGGGCGGTGCGCGCGCCACCGGCTTCCACAAGGCCGGCCAGCTCGCCGTGGGGCACGTGGCCGACATCGTGTTCCTCGACCTCCACGCCATCAACTGGATCCCGTTCAACGACCCGGCGAACCAAGTGGTGCTGACCGAAGACGCCACCAGCGTGCGCCACGTGATGGTGGGTGGCCAGTGGGTGGTCGAACACGGCCGGCACGTACGCAGCGATCTCGCTCAACTGGCGCAGCAGGCGCAGGCCGCCGTGGCCGAGCTGAGTGTGGCCAATGCACAAGGCACTTACCTGGCCGACGCACTCGAGCAAGCCGTGGGCAGCTTCTGCATCGGCCTGTGCCGCAGCCCGTTTCACGTGCACCGTTACGGCGGGCCCTTGGGTCTGTGAAGGGTCGGTGACGCCAGCTTGGTGCGCCGCGCTTTGGCACGGTTGATGCGTTGTCAACAGTGCATGCACAAACTGTATGCACATCTGGTTTCGCAGAATCCAACCGCCAGGAGCGCTCTCATGACCGACCCCGTTTCCTCGTCTCCCAATCGCCGTCAGTTCATCAAGACCGGCGTGGCCCTCGGCGCCAGCGTAGGCGTCGGCTCGGCCCTGTTGCCCAGCGCCGCCGACGCGTCCGACCCGAAGGTGTTGAACTACCTGTCGTGGCCCGGCAATGCCGACCCGTCGATCGTCGGCGAGTTCGAGAAGCTGCACGGCGTGAAGATCCGCATCAAGGAATACGTGGGCGGTGACCAGATGATGGCCGTCGTCAACCAGTCGCCCCCCGGCACCTTCGACGTGGTGCTGGCCGACGCCGAGTACATGCACCTCCTGAAGGCCGCCGACTTCATCGAGCCGCTCGACCCGGCCGACTACCCGCTCAAGGACCTGTGGCCCGAATTCCAGAAGTTCCCGCTGCACTGGATGGACAACAAGCTCTACGGCGTGATGCTCGACTTCGGCTACCTCGGCATCTCTTACAACACCAAGGCCTTCACCGCCAAGGAGGTGTCGTCGTACTCGGTGCTGTGGAGCGAAAAGGCCAAGGGCAAGGTCGGCTTCTTCGACTGGTACCTGCCTTCCATGGGCTGCATGAGCCTGGCCAACGGCAACCGCCCGCCGTATGACATCGACAAGGCCAAGTTCGAGGCGATGAAGAAGAAGATGTTCTCGCTGAAGTCGCAGGCCTCGGGCTTCTACACCATCGCCGACATCTTCTCGTCGATGACCAACGGCCGCGCGCAGCTCATCCCCGGCATCGGCGAATGGATCACGCTCGGCCTGCGCACCAGCGGCGTGCCGGTCGACACCATCATTCCCGACGAAGGTGGTTTGCAGTACACCGAGTCGCTCTCCATCGTCAAAGGCACGAGCAAGAAAGACCTCGCCCGCAAGTTCATCCAGTACTCGCTCACACCGCGCGCCCAGGTGGCGATGGCGACCAAGGTCGACAACCGCAAGAGCATCCCGTCGATGCCGGCGTGGAAGCTGCTCAACGACACCAAGCCGCAAGAAGCCCAACTGCTGCGCATGACGCTCAAGGGCCCCAACGTGATGGACGAGTACAAGGCCAAGAAGATCCAGCTGCGCCAGCTGCCCAAGCAGCAGTCGATCGAAGACTGGAACGACACCTGGAGCCAGTTCAAGAGCCTCTGAGCCGAAAAGCCCGGCAATGGCCATGGCCGAGCCCGCCGCCTACAGCCCCGAGGTGAGCTTCATCCCCGCCGGCACGCCGCCGCACCGCGCGCGCACGGCGGGCGCACCGGCGGTGCTGCCGCTGGTGCTCGGCGTGCCGGTGGTCGCGTGGCAGGCGGTGTTCTTCGCAGCACCGCTGCTGTTCCTGGTGGTCATCACCTTCTGGCAGGTGAAGTCGTTCCGCCTCGAGCCGGCGTTCGTGTTCGACAACTGGGAGCGCATCCTCGGTTCGGGGACCTTCCATTCGGCGCTGATCCACACCCTGCTCATCGCGAGCACCACCACCGTGCTCGCGTTGTTGCTGGCCTTCCCGGCGGCCTACACGATTGCCTTGCGCCTGCCCACCCGTCTGCGCGACCTGGCGGTGGCGATGCTGGTGCTGCCGGTGTTCTCCAGCTACATGCTGCGCATCTACGCCTGGCAGATCGTGCTCAGCCCCGAGGGCATGGTCAACAGCGCGCTGCAGTGGGTGGGCATCGGTGCGCTGCCCATGCTGGGAGGCACGTTTTCGCTGCAGATCGGCCTGCTCACGCTCACGCTGCCGATTGCAGTGCTGATCCTCACCTTCGCGCTGTCGGGCGTCGACCCCACGCTGATCGAAGCTGCCGAAAACATGGGCTACCGCCGCAGCCGCGTGATCGCACATGTGCTGATCCCGGCCGTGCGACCCGCCCTCGCACTGGCCGCCACCACCTCCTTCCTGCTCGCATTTGGTGACTACGTGAGCCCCCTGTTCATGACCGGCAGCAAACCGCCCACGCTGTCAATCCTGATCGTCGACACCGTCAAGTCGGGCTCGCAGTGGCCGCGCGCGTCGGTGATCGGCGTGGCCATGTTGATCGTGCTGGCGGCGGTGTTCGGGCTCGGGCGATGGTTTGCCTCGAGAGGGTCCAGATGAAAGTTCACCCTTTTCCGTTCGGGCTGAGCCTGTCGAAGCCAGCGCACAGCTGTGTGCTTGCACTTCGACAGGCTCAGTGCGAACGGAGCCAGGTGGAGCAGCCGTGAAACAACCCGCCCTCATCCGCCTTTCACGCGCGCTGCAAGTCGCCTGGGTGCTGGCGCTGTTTGCCTTCATCGCCGCGCCGATGCTCGTGATCGTGGTGTATTCATTCGACGCCAACCGCTTCCCGGCCATTCCGTGGGGCGGCTTCAGCCTGGAGTGGCACCGCGCCATCTTGCAAGACGAGATGGTGATCGACGCCTTCAAGAACAGCGTGATGGTGGGTCTGGGCACCGCCGTGTTCTCTACCGGGCTCGGTTTTGCCGCGGCCTACCTCGACTACCGCTACCGCTTTCGCGGTCAATCGAGCTTCGTGTTGCTGGTGGCCATACCACCCGCCGTGCCAGCCACCATCCTGGGCATGGCGATGCTGGCCTTCCTGTCGCGCATGGGCCTGTTCGGCCGCACCGAAACCATCATGGCCTGCCATGTGGCGATTGCGGCCTCGTTCTCGATGGCCATCATCCGGCTGCGCCTCGGCGAGTTGGGGGCCGACCTGGAGCAGGCGGCGTGGAACCTGGGCGCCTCGCCCTTCACCGCACTCGTGCGGGTGGTGATCCCGTTTTGCAAACCCGCGCTGATCGCCTCGTTTTTCTTGTCGGCCGCCGTGTCGTTCGACGAATTCATGATCGCGTGGTTTGTCGGTGGGGTGCACGAGACGCTGCCGGTGCGCATCCTCAACCTGCTGCAAGGCCAGGTGAACCCGAAGATCAACGCCATCGGCACCGTGGTGATGGTGATCAGCATCACGCTGGTGCTGGTGGCGCAGCGTTTTGTCGGCGTCAAAGCCGGCCGCCACACCGCCATCGAGACACCATGAGCACACCACCTTACGTTTCACTCCAGGCGGTCGAGAAGCGCTTCGCCGGCCACCACGCCGTGCGTGGCATCGACCTCGACATCGCAGCCGGCGAGTTCATCGCCATCATGGGCCCGTCGGGCTGCGGCAAGTCGACCACACTGCGCCTGATCGCCGGGCTCGACGAGCCCACCGCCGGCGAGGTCCACATCGGCGGCCACAGCATGAAGGGTGTGCCCGCCCACCAGCGCGACACCCCGATGGTGTGGCAGAGCCTGGCCTTGTTTCCCTTCTTGTCGGTGGCCGACAACGTGGCCTTCCCGCTGCGCATGAAAAAGCTAGGCGCCGACGAGCGCCGCAAGCGTGCGCTGGAGTGGCTCGACCGCATGGGCCTGGCCGGCATGGCCGACCGCCAGATCTCGCAGCTCTCAGGCGGCCAGCGCCAGCGTGTGGCCATCGCCCGCGCGCTGGTCACCCAGCCGTCGATCCTGCTGCTCGATGAGCCCTTGAGCGCGCTCGACGCCCACCTGCGCACCCGCATGCAGACCGAGCTGGCGCGGCTGCACCGCGAGCTGCGCATCACCTTCGTCTACGTGACACATGCGCAATCGGAAGCGTTTGCCCTGGCCGACCGCATCGTCATCATGGGCGACGGCGTGATCCAGCAAGTGGGCAAGCCACAAGACGTGTACCGCGAGCCGGTGAACGCGTTTGTCGCCAACTTCATCGGCATGAACAACCTGGTCGAAGGCCAGGTGCTGGCGAGCAGCGACGGCCATGTGGAAGTGCTCAGCACGCACGGCGCCTTCCAGGTACCGGCCAGGGAGATGCGGCCGCATGGCGCCCCCGCCAGCTTCGTGGTGGCCGGCGACCGCATCTCGGTGGCGGCCGAGGGCACCGACGTGGCACCCGGCCTGCCGCGCATCGACGGCACGGTGCTGGGCCTCGAGTTCGTGGGCTCGACGCAGACGGTGTTTGTCGAGGTGGCCGGGGCGGGCGAGTTTCGTGTGCAGAAGCAGCAGCACGAGATCGAGTCGCTGGGCCTGGTGCCCGGCCGGCGTGTCAGCCTGAGCTGGGACCCACGGCATGCGTGGCTGCTGCCGCAAGCCGCTTGATAAGGAGCAACGACCATGTACGAACCCGCTTTCATGGCACGCGCGATTGCGCTGTCGCAGCAGGCTCTGAGCACGCCCGGCACGGAGCCCTTCGGCGCGGTGGTGGTGAAGAACAGTTGCCTGGTCGGCGAGGGCTTCAACCACTCGCGCGCCCACTTCGACCCCACCTCGCACGGCGAGGTCGAGGCCATTCGTGATGCCTGCCGTCGGCTCGAAACCGTCGACCTGTCGGGCTGCGAGCTCTACACCTCGTGCGAACCCTGCGCGCTGTGTGTGGCGGCCATGCAGGTGGCCGGTATTGCGCGGCTGTTTTACGCGGCTTCGCTGGCGCAGTCGGGTGCGGCCTTCGAGGCGCTCAAGCCCGAACATCGCCACCCGATCGACTGCGACCTGCTGCGCGCCGAAGCCGGCAGCCCGGTGGATGAACGCCGCATGCCCGCCGAGCAGCAGATGGCGCCCGAGGCCATTGCGGTGCTCAAGGCCTGGGCCAACCAACGCGCCTGAGCACTCAGGGCGACACGCCCTCGTTCACCGGGCCCGACAAGGTCTGCAAAAACGCCACCACATCACGCGCCTGCGCTTCGGTCAGGCGAATCGGTTTCCGGTCGGCGTGGCCTTTGCTCGCGTGCGCCAGCTCGCTGTGGCCCACGCTGGCCGCAGGTGACCTGGCGTAGTGCGCCACCACCTGCTGCAGCGTGGCGAGCTGGCCCGCGTGCATATAGGGTGGGCGCAGCGCCACGTTGCGCAGGCTGGGTGTCTTGAAGGCACCCTTGAGCGTCGGGTCGTCCTCGCCGACCACGAAGCGCAGCTCCGCGCAGCCTTGCGTCTTGTCGGCGTCGCTGTAAGGGCCGAGGCAGTTGAACTCGTCGCGCACCACAGCCGCCACGGCCGAGGCCCGGCCCAGGTCCGGCCGCGCCGGGTCGCGCTGTGGCACGCCGGTGTTGTGGAAGTGCTGGTCGCTGAACAAGGGCCCGTTGTGGCAGGTCACGCACTGCCCGCTGCCGATGAAAGCGCGCAAGCCGTTCACCTCGGCCGGACTCAGCACCTGCTGGCCGGCGGCATCACGGCGCAGCGTGGCCTGCACGTATCGATCAAAGCGCGACTCGCCATATTGCAAGCTGCGCTCATAGGCCGCGATCGCCTTGCCCAGGTTGGCAAACACACGGCTCGCCGCCGCACGGGCCTCGGCCGGCATGGCAGCCCAGGCCGCACGCTCGACGGGTGTTCCTAACGGGCCTGCATCGGCCGGCCAGCGGCTCATGTCGGGCAGCGCACCAAACACCGCCTCGTAGTCGCGGCGGTGGTGCTCACGCACCCGCTGCGCGATGCGCGTGCGGTTGCTGCCGTGTTCGGCCGCGTCTTCCAGCGGGCCCAGGGCCTGCGACCACAGGCTGTCTTTGCGGCCGTCCCAAAACTTCCAGGGGCTGTGCGCCACCGCCACCAACGGCATGGCGCGCCGCCGGCCTTCGGCCATGCCGCGTGACACCGGCAAGCCGTCCTGGAACTGCTGCTCCGGCGCGTGGCAGCTGGCGCACGAGACGCTCTGGTCGCGGCTGAAGCGCGCCTCGTGAAAGAAGCGTCGGCCGAGCGCGACCGCGGCGGGCAAAGTCTCGACACGGTTCGACTCGTCAACCGGTGCAGGCGGCAGCTTGCTCAGCTGCAGCGAGCTCAGCACCACCAGCTCATCGGCCGCCCAGGCGTCGCGCAGCGGCGCCTGGCCAAAGCCGCACAAGAGCGGCAACACCCCGAGCACCGCCGCGCACAGGCCCAGCGAGATCAGGCCCGACGGGCGCATGGCACTCACTCGCCCTTGGCCGGGTTCTGCACCACGGTGTTGAAGGTCACCTTGTCAGCGCCTTGCGCCGACTGCACCGCGAGCTTGATCTCCCACCAGCCGGTCATGCTGAACTTCATGCCCTCGATCAGGTAGGTGCCGTCGCTCAGCTCACGCGTGACCCGCGGGCGGGTGGGCAGGCCGTGGCCGTGTTGCGGCATGCCGCCGTCGATATCGATGCGGGCGCGGCTCACCGGCTGGCCGTCGGGCGTGCGCAGCTTCACCTGCCAGGCATGCAGCTGGTTGATCGCCGGTGGCGTGGCGGGGGGTTGCATCGAGACAACATAACGACCTTCTTGCGTGGTGCGTTCGAGCGAGGTGTTGAGGTCGCGCGGTGGTGCGCTGCAGGCCGCCACGACCAGCAGCAGAAGGGGTGCGAACCGCGAACGTTGAACAAGCGTGAACATGGTTGAAAACTCCAGGGAAAGGGTCAATGAGAGGTGTTGCGTGCGCTGTCGATCAACCGCTGCAGTGGCGGCTCCACCGGCAGCGCTTTCCAGGGCGGCACGTTGCTGCCGCCGGTGTTGCCACGCGGCACCCAGCCGATGGCCGTCTTGGTGGCGGCCCCCACCAGGCGCAGCAGCTGGCCGCGCACCTCGCGCAGGCTGCGCTGGGCCACACCCCAGCGCAGCATGTGCCAGTGCGCCCGCACGTGCAGCACGGTGGCGCTCTGCCCCAGCACGTGGGCACGCTCCAGGTGGCGAAAGGCGTCGACCGCGCTCGGTGCCGCGCGCGCCGCGGCCAGCTCGGCGTCGACATGGGGGCGAATCTGGCGGGCGTATCGGGTCATGGGCAGCTCCTCGCGGGCAGGGGTGGTGTGTGGAAGAATTCTCTGCACATCGCGCCCCTGCGAATTGAACGTAAGGGCTGAGTTGCACCCAGGCAGCACCATGGAATCAGGTCTCACCACCCCGACAGCACGCCCACACGGCAGCCCGGCGGCCAGGGTGCTGGCCGCCGGGCGTGTGCTGTTCTGGACAGGCGGCAGCTTGTGGATCGGCCGTGGCGAAGGCCGCGTTGACTGGCACAGCCACCATGCCTTGCAGATCTCCCTGGCCCTCGATGGCGTGTGCCTGTTTCGCAGCGAAGGCGAAAGCGGCTGGACCGGTTACGCCGGCGCGCTGGTGGGCTCGAACCGGCTGCACCAGTTCCAGGGCGACAGCGCGCCCACGGTGGCGCAGATCTTTGTCGAACCCGACACCCCCGAGGGCCGCGCGCTGCGCGTGTGGCTGGGCGACGCGACCATCACCGCGCTGCCCGAGCAAGAGCGTCAGCTCATGGCCGAGGCGCTGCGCCAGGTATTGCACGCGCCCGCCGAGGCCACCATCGCAGCGGCCCGCTCGGCACTGGCCGTGCTAGCCGGTGTGCCCGCCCCGGCCGAGCCCGTCGACCCGAGGGTGGCCAAGGCCATCGCCCATGCGCAGGCGCAACTGAAAAGCGGTGTCACGCTGGCGAGTGCGGCTGAGGCAGCGGCGCTCTCACCCAGCCGCCTGCGCCACCTGTTTGTGCAGGAGACAGGCACCGGCTTTCGGGTTTACGTGCTGTGGTTGCGGCTCAACGCCGCCGTGCAATCGTCCATGGCCGGCCACTCCTGGACACAAGCCGCACACGAAGCCGGCTTCGCCGATTCGGCCCACCTCACCCGCACCTTCAGGCGCATGTTTGGCCTGAACCCGGCGGCGCTGGTGCAGGAGTAGCGGCTCAGAGCCCCAACTCGCTCAGGCTCGCGTGCTCGTCGGGCCGGCGGCCGAGCGGCCAGTGAAAGAGCCGATCACCTGGCTGGATCGGCAAGTCGTTGATGCTGGCGTAGCGCCGCATCATCAGCCCGTGTTCGTTGAACTCCCAGTTTTCGTTGCCGTAGCTGCGAAACCACTGGCCAGAGTCGTCGTGAAACTCGTAGGCGAAGCGCACGCCGATGCGCGCGCCGTTGAAGGCCCACAGCTCCTTGATCAGCCGGTAGTCGAGCTCACGCGCCCACTTGCGCTGCAAAAACTCGCGCACCTGCGCACGACCCACCGGGAACTCGGCGCGGTTGCGCCAGCGGGTGTCTTCGGTGTAGACGCCGACCACGCGATCGGGGTCGCGCGAGTTCCAGGCGTCTTCGGCGAGGCGCACCTTTTGTCGTGCGGTCTCATCGGTGAAGGGCGGGAGGGGTGGGCGGGTTTCCATGCGACTCAGTAAGTCTTGTACGGCAAAAACTTGCCCGACATCACGATGCTCACCCGATCGCCCTTCGGGTCGGCCTCGCGCTTCATGTCCATCTTGAAATCGATCGCGCTCATGATGCCGTCGCCGAACTCTTCATGGATCAGCTCCTTGAAGGTGGTGCCGTACACGCTCACCAACTCATAGAAGCGGTAAATCAGCGGATCGGTCGGCACGCTCGTCGGCAGCGAGCCTTTGTAGGGCACGACCTGCAGCCACGTCTGCTCGGCATCGCTCAAGCCGAAGATCTCTCCGACGATGCCGGCCTGCTTGGCGTCGAGCGTCATCTGGCCGAGGCAGGCGGCGGTGACCCACTCCTTGCTCAGGCCGACCTTGGTGGCCACGTCAGACCATTTGATGCCCTTGGCCACCTTGGTGGTGATGATTTTTTCGGTGACGTCGATTCGGCTCATGGGGTGCTCCTCTTTGGGGGTTGCGGGAAAAGTTCAGTCAGACCACACGCTGCAGCGGCACGCTGCGCGGTGGCGGTTCGGTGGTGGTTTGTTCCAGCCCGGGTTTCACTTCAGGTGGCAGCGCCGGGGCCTTGCCATGCGACAAGTCTTTGGAGCGCGTCACCAGAAAGTCGACCAGGTGGTTGCGGATCAGGTAGTACTGCGGGTCGTGGTGCAGGCTCGCGCGTTGCCTGTGACGCGGCATGGTGTTGACCACCACTTCGGCCACACGCGCCTGCGGGCCGTTGCTCATCAGCAAGATCTTGTCGGCCAGCAGCACGGCTTCATCGACGTCGTGGGTGATCATGAACACCGTCTGGTGCGTCTCAGCGCAGATGCGCAGCAACTCGTCTTGGATGGTGCCGCGTGTCAGCGCATCGAGCGCGCCAAAGGGCTCGTCGAGCAAGAGCATCTTGGGCTGGATGGCAAACGCGCGCGCAATGCCCACCCGCTGCTTCATGCCGCCTGAGAGGGCCGAGGGCTTCTTGTCGATGGCGGCGCTCAGGCCCACCATGTCGACATACTTTTCCACCTGCACGTTGACCTGCGCGGCTGTCCAGCTCGGCCACTTGCTGCGCACCGCAAACGCGATGTTCTTGCGCACCGTGAGCCAGGGCATCAGCGCGTGGCCCTGGAACACCACGCCGCGCTCCAGGCTGGGGCCGGCGACCTCACGCCCGTCCATGAACACATGGCCTTCGGTCGCGTGCTCCAACCCGGCGAGCACGTTGAGGATGGTCGTCTTGCCGCAGCCACTGTGGCCGATGATGCAGACGAACTCGCCGCGATCGATGCCGAAGTTGACGCTGTCGAACACCGGCTCGGCGCTGCCCGGGTAAGTTTTGGCGAGCCCCTCAATTTGCAAGAACGGCTTAGTCGACATAGGTCACCGCCCTTTGCAGCCGAGCAAACATCGCGTCGAGCAACATGCCCACCACACCGATCACCACGATGGCGAAGATCACGTTGGTGAGCGAGAGGTTGTTCCACTCGTTCCACACGAAGTAGCCGATGCCGGTGCCACCCACCAGCATCTCGGCCGCCACGATCACCAGCCAGGCGATGCCCATGCTGATGCGCATGCCGGTGAGGATGGTCGGCGCCGCCGCCGGCAAAATCACCTCGAAGGCGCGGCGCAGCGGGCCCACCTCCAAGGTCTTGGCGACGTTGAGCCATTCACGCCTGACGGTGCTCACACCGAAAGCCGTGTTGATCAACATCGGCCACACCGAGCAGATGAAGATGACGAAGATGCCCGAGAGCGACGAGTCCTTGATGGTGTAGAGCGCAATCGGCATCCACGCCAGCGGTGAGATCGGTTTGAGCACCTGGATGAACGGGTCGAGCGCGCGGTAGACCAGCGGGCTCATGCCGATCAAGAAGCCGAGCGGTATGGCGACCAACGCCGCGAGCAGATACCCCAGCCCCACCCGCCCCAGCGAGTAACCCAGCTGCAAGCCGATGCCTTTGTCATTGGGGCCGTTGTCGTAAAACGGTTTCGACAACTGGTCGACAAAAGTGCGGCCCACTTGCGCCAGCGTGGGGAAGCTGGCTTTCGCCGACGGCGAGGCCGACGCATCTTGCCCCGGCTCTTTGCCCATCAGCTTGGCGTATTCCAGCTGCTCGGGTGTGAGCGTCGGCGCCGTGCTGGCGGCGCTGGCTGAGCTCAGCTTCGGCAGCGTGGCCACATGCCACACCGCCAGCATCAGCAACAGGATCAGCGCCGACAGCAGCGCGGCCTTGACGCGCAGGCTAGCCATGCGTCACCCCCCACCCGTTCGGGCGGAGCCCAACCCCTCCGTTCGGGCTGAGCCTGTCGAAGCCCAGGTGACAGGCGAACCAGCCCTTCGACAGGCTCAGGGCGAACGGAAGTGCACTCACGCCGGCAGCCGCTTGACGGCAAACCCATCGGCATAGGCCTGCGCCTTGTCGGCGTCGAACACCTTGCCCATGATGGTGAACTTGGGGTACGCGCCTTCGGGCACCTTCTGGCCCAGCTCCTTCATCGTCTTCTTGGCATCGGTCAGCAGGTACACCTTCTCGGC
This sequence comes from Rhizobacter sp., assembly GCF_031412075.1. GTDB lineage: Bacteria > Pseudomonadota > Gammaproteobacteria > Burkholderiales > Burkholderiaceae_C > Rhizobacter. The sequence continues at coordinate 733 of NZ_JANOCG010000371.1, read as the reverse complement.
GATCTGCTTGTAGTTGACGTCACCCTTGATGTAACCCCAGCGCTTCATCTGCGTGAGCATCCACACCGCCATGCTCTGCCACGGCATCGGGTCGAAGTCGGCCCGGTCGGGCACGGTGCGCACGTTGCCCAGCCCGTCGGCAAACTTGCCGGTGAGCACTTGCGCAATCACCGCCTCGGGCTGGTTCAGGTAGGCCTGCGGCGCGATCACCTTGGCGATGAGCTCGCGGTTCTTGGCCTCGCGTGCCATCGCGGCCGAGGTGAGCACCGCGCGGTAGAGCGCGGCAAAGGTGTTCGGGTTCTTTTGAATGAACTCGGTGCTGGTGCCAAAGGCGCAGCACGGGTGGCCGTTCCACAGGTCCTTGGTGAGCAGGTGGATGAAGCCGATCTCTTCGAACACCGCACGCTGGTTGAACGGGTCGGGACCGAGAAAGCCGTCGATGTTGCCGGCGCGCAGGTTGGCCACCATCTCGGGCGGCGGCACCACGCGGATCTGCACGTCGCGGTCGGGGTCGATGCCGGCCTCGGCCAGGTAGTAGCGCAGCAGGAAGTTGTGCATCGAGAACTCGAAGGGCACGGCGAACTTGAAGCCCTTCCAGTTTTTCGGGTCGCGGTTGTCCTTGTGCTTGAGCGCGAGCGTGATGGCCTGGCCGTTGGTGTTCTGGATGCTGGCGACGTTCATGCCGACCTGGTTGGAGCCCAGCCCCATGGTCATGGCCAGCGGCATCGGCGAC
>NZ_JANOCG010000370.1:0-10977 GCF_031412075.1 Rhizobacter sp. | reverse complement strand
TCGGCCCGCCCGAAAAGCTGCGCGATCTGGTCAACCTGCAATTGCCCGGCATTGGCCTGCGCTCGTTGCCGGTGGCGCCGCGCCAGTTGCCATTCCATGCCGGCTACTTCTACTTCGAGCTCGACCGTGGGGGCGAGCTGTGGAAACCCATCGAACAAAACGGCAACGTGGCCATGCACATCTCGGGTGATTTCCCGGGGTTGGAGTTGGAGTTGTGGGCGATTCGCAAGTAACGCGAGGCCTTGCCGACTCGTCCCTGTCTTTACCGCCAAGGCGCCAAGAACGCAAAGGTCGCCAAGGAAAACAAGCTTTCTTTCTTCTTCGCGACCTTTGCGTTCTTTGCGCCTTTGCGGTGAAGAGACCTCTCGAAGTTCGCGATCTCCACATTGAGCGTCAAGCAGATGAGCACCTCAAACCCTGACGACCCGTTTGCCGACATCGACACCGGTCGCACCTTCATCATGCCCACGCCGGGCGGACGCGCCGCTGCCGCTGCGCCCTCGCCAGCGGCCCGCATGGGCCCGGCCGTTGGCGCCGACGTGGCAGCCGACATCGGCCCGAGCGAGAGTGGCCTCAACCCGCTGGTCGCGCTCGCCAACCCCTTGCTCGCGTTGGTGCCGCAGATCCGCGCCACCACGCACTTGCCCGACCCCGCCGCGCTGCGCGAATCCATCGCCCAGGGCGTGCGTGAATTTGAAGCGGCCGCGCGCGCCAAGGGCATGGCCCCGGAGCGTGTGCTGGCGGCCCGCTACATCTTGTGCACCTTGCTCGACGAGGTGGCTGCGACCATGCCCTGGGGTGCGTCAGGCCAGTGGGGCCGGCACAGCCTGTTGGCGATGTTCCACAACGAAACCGGTGGCGGTGAAAAGGTCTTCCAGCTGATGGCCAAGCTGGCCGAGAACCCTGCTGCCAACCGCGACCTGTTGGAGCTGATCTACGCCGTGTTGTGCCTCGACTTCCAGGGCCGCTACCGCGTCGTCGACGGCGGCAAAGCCCAGCTCGAAGCGGTTCGCGAGCGGCTGGCGCAGATCCTGCAAAAAGAGCGTGGCGCCTACCCGCCGGCGCTGGCGCAAAACTGGGCGGGCGAAAAGCCGTCCAAGCGCTCCATGTTGACCTGGTTGCCGCTGTGGGTCACGGCCGCCATCGTGGCGCTGTTGCTGGTGGCGATCTACAGCTTCCTGGCGTTCAAGTTGAGTGGTGACTCCGATCCGGTGTTCGGCCGCATTCAAGAGCTGCGCCTGGCGCCACCATCACCGCCCGTCAAGCAGCCTGCGGCCAAGCCACGGCTGGCGCAATTCCTGGTGGCCGACATCAAGGCCGAGCAGGTGGCCGTGCGTGACGAGGTGGACCGCAGCGTGATCATCATCCGCGGTGATGGCCTGTTCGCACCGGCCAGCGCTTCGCTCACTGCCGAGCGTGAGGCGCTGATGAAGCGCATTGCCGAAGCGCTGAAACAAGTGCCGGGTGGCATTGCCGTCACCGGCCACACCGACAACGTGCGCATCCGCACCGCGAGCTTCCCGTCCAACTGGCACCTCTCGGAAGAGCGGGCCAAGACCGTGCGCGAGATTCTTGTCAGCAACGGCCTGCCCGCCGAGCGTGTGCGTGCCGAAGGCCGCGCCGATGGCGAGCCCGTGGCCACCAACGACACCCCTGCCAACCGGGCGCTGAATCGGCGCGTGGAGATCACCTTGTTCGTCACACGCGGAGCCGGGTCATGATCAAGAAGGTCCTCGGCATCATCTTCAATCCCTGGGTGCTGCTGGTGCTCGGCCTGCTGGCCCTGTCGCTGGTGATCTGGATCGTCGGCCCGCTGGTGGCCATCGGCAACTGGCGCCCGCTCGACGGCGTGACGGCGCGGCTGGTGTTCATCGGCCTCATCGTGCTGCTGATCGTGTTGCGCAATGTCTGGAAGCTCTTCGCCTCGCGCAAGAAAAACGACAAGGTGGTCAACCAGCTGCTGGCCCCCGCCGCGGCCGCCGACCCGAGCGATGGCGAGATCAAGACGCTCAACGAGCGTTTTTCGAAAGCGCTGCAAACCCTCAAGACCGCTCAGTTCGAGCAGCCCAAGACGGGTATCTCCGCCCTGTGGAGCGGGCTGTCGTCTCGTGTGGGCAAACGGTATCTGTACGAGTTGCCCTGGTACGTGATCATCGGCGCGCCGGGTTCGGGCAAGACCACCGCGCTCGTCAACTCCGGCCTCAACTTCCCGCTGGCCGGCGCCTCGGGCGAACATTCCGTCAAGGGTGTGGGTGGCACGCGCAACTGCGATTGGTGGTTCACCGACCAGGCCGTGCTCATCGACACCGCCGGCCGCTACACCACGCAAGACAGCCACAAGAGCACCGACGCGAAAGCATGGGAAGGCTTTCTCAATCTGCTGAAACGCAGCCGGCCGCGCCAGCCGCTCAACGGCGTGCTGGTCACGGTCTCGGTCACTGACCTGCTCACACAAAACGCCGCCGAGCGCAACCTGCACGCCGCCACCGTGCGCCAGCGTTTGCAAGAGCTGCACCAGCACCTGGGCATGCGTTTCCCGATCTACCTGCTGGTCACCAAGTGCGACCTGCTGGCCGGCTTCATGGAAACCTTGGGGGATGCCGACAAGGACACCCGCGCCGCGCCCTGGGGTTTTACGTTCAAGCTCGACAAACAGCAGCACACCGACCTGAGTGTCTTCACGACCGAGTTCGACGCGCTGGAAAAGCGCCTCACCGACGGCCTGGTCGGCAAGCTGCAAATGGAGCGCGACCCGGGCCGCCGTGCGCGCATCTACGGCTTCCCGCAGCAGTTCGAAGCGCTGCGCGGTTTGCTGAAAGACCACCTGGAGCAGGTGTTCTCGCCGTCGCAGTTCGAAGCCCACCCGCTGCTGCGCGGCGTGTACTTCGTGAGCGGCACACAAGAGGGCACGCCGATCGACCGCATGCTGGGCCGCATCGCGCGCACCTACCGGCTGGAGCGCACCGTGGTGCCGCCCAACCAGAGCAGCGGCAAGAGCTACTTTCTGTCGCGTCTGCTCAAGGAAGTGGTGTTCGCCGAGAGCGGCCTCGCAGGCACCGACGCCAAGTGGGAGCGCCGCCGCGGCATGTTTGCGCTGGGCGCGTACGTGCTCGTCGGCGTGCTTGCCGTCAGCACGCTGACGGCCTGGGGCGTGAGCTACGTGGGCAACCAGCGTTACGTCGAGAAGGTGGGCACGGCCGCCGAAGAAGTGAAGAAGCTGGTGCAAGCCACGCCCAACCGCAACTCGCCCGACGTGCTGGTGCTGCTGCCCGCACTCGAAGCGACCCGCGACCTGGCGCGCGCGGGGATCGGCGAGTCGGTGCCGCTGTCGCTGGGTTTTGGCCTCTACCAGGGCAAGAAGCTCGACGCCGCCTCGAAGCAGGCCTATCGCCGCATGCTGATCGACGCGGTGCTTCCGCGCATTGCGCTCGGCATCGAAGAACAGCTGAAGAACGGCAACGACAACCCCGAGCTGCAATACGAGGCCCTGAAGGCCTACGTGATGCTCTATGACCCGGAGCGCTTCGATGCCGCCGCCCTCAAGCTCTACGTGACAGCCGATTGGGACAGCTCTCTGCCACGCTCGGTCACCACCGAGCAGCGTGCGGCGCTGGAGTCGCACCTCGATGCGCTCTTGTCCGAAGGTGCCGTGGTGTCGCCATTGCCCGAAGACAAGACCCTGGTCGCCCAGACGCGCACGCGGCTGGTGGCCACGCCGCTCACCGAGCGCATCTTCCGCCGCTTGAAGCGCCAGGGTGTGGGCGCCGAGTTCCCCGAGTTCACCGTGGCCAAGGCCGCGGGCCCGGGTGCGGCGCTGGTGTTCACACGCGGCAGTGGCGAGCCGCTCACCAAGGGTGTTCCGGGGCTTTTCACCCACGAGGGTTATCACAAGGGTTTCCAGCGTGAAGTCGAACGTGTAGCAGGGCAGCTGGCCGAAGAAGAGAGCTGGGTGCTGGGCGTCAACGACAGCGCACGCCAGAACGCGCTCAAAGACCTGGACATCAAGCTCCAGCTCAACGACGAGGTGCGCCGCCTTTTCTTGAGCGAATACGCCAAGGTATGGGAAGACTTCATCGCCGACATCAAGATGGTGAAGACCGCCAACCTCGCGCAGGCGGTGCAGATGGCGCGTGTGTTGTCGGCGCCCGACAACCCGCTGGTGCCTTTGCTGAAAGCGATGTCGCGCGAGACCACCTTGCGCACCAACAAAGACGTGGTCGGCCAGGTCGAGACCAAGGCCCGCGATGCGCTGCAACGCTCACGCGAAGAGCTGTCGCGCCTGCTGGGCAACAAGGGCACGGCCTCGGCGGTGGCGCCGGGCCAGGCGATCGAAAGCATCGTCGACGACCGTTTCATCGGCCTGCGCCAGATGGTCTCGTCACCCGACGGCAAGCTGCCCGCGCCAGTCGACGGCACGGTCGCCCTCATCAGCGAGGTCTACACGCTGCTCACCGCGGCCGACACGGCAGTGAAGGGCGGCAACGTGCCACCGCCGTCAGAGGTGCCCAACAAGGTGAAGGCGGAGGCCGCGCGCCTGCCCGAGCCGGTGCGCTCGCTGCTCAACACGCTCTCGGTGAGTGGCACTTCGGCGGCGCTCGAGATCACGCGCAGCAACCTGGGCAACGCCATCAACTCCGAGATCGGCGAGTTTTGCCGCCAGGCCATCAGCGGACGTTACCCGTTTGCACGCAGCAGCACGCGCGACGCGACACAAGAAGATTTCACCCGCATCTTTGCGCCCGGCGGCATCATCGACGCCTTCTTCCAGAAGAACCTGGTGAACTTTGTCGACACCTCGACACGCCCCTGGAAGTTCAAGAGCGTCGACGGCGCCAGCATGGGCACCGACAGCTCCACGCTGCTGCAGTTCCAGCATGCAGCCATGATCCGCGACACCTTCTTCCGTGGCGGTCCGCAGATGGGCCTGCGGCTCGACTTCAAGCCGGTCGAGATGGACGCGACCATCACCCAGTTCATCCTCGACGTCGACGGCCAGATCGTGAAGTACGCGCACGGCCCGCAGATCCCGGCCAGCGTGCAGTGGCCGGGCCCCCGTGGCAGCTCGCAGGTGCGGGTGCAGGTCACGCCGGTGTCGGCCGCCGGCGCCTCGGGCCTGGTGACCGATGGGCCGTGGGCGCTGTTCAAGCTGTTCGACAAGCAGCAGATCGAATCGGCCGGCGGGCCCGAGCGCTGGAAGGCGACCTTCAATGTGGACGGACGCAAGGCCAGCTTCCTCGTCACCACCAGCAGCGTGCGCAACCCATTCCGCTTGCCTGAACTGGTGCAGTTCTCATGCCCGGGCAAACTCTGATCAGCTGATGGACGAAAGATCCCTTCTGGACCTGCTCGCCGGCACGGGCGTCGAGGCGCCCGGCTGGTACGGCAAGATGCCCGCGCTCGGCGACTTCGCCAGCCGGCGTCTGCCGCAAGTTTTTGTCGATGCCTGTGATGCCTGGCTCGCCAGCGGCGTGGAACACAGCCGCGCGCAGCTCGGCGAGCGCTGGCTCGACGTCTATCTCACCGGCCCCATCTGGCGCTTCGCCTGGGCGCCGGGTGTCGTCCCTGGTTTGGAAGGTCAGCAATGGTGGCTGGGCGTGATGATGCCCAGCGTCGACAAGGTCGGCCGCTACTTCCCGCTCTTGATCGCGCGCCCTGCGGCAGCGCTGCCCGGCACGGCGGACGGCTTGAATGCGCTGCAAGCCTGGTATGGCCATGTAGGCGCTGCTGCGCTCGGCACCTTGCGGCCCGGCGCCACGCTGGAAGAGTTTGAGTCGACCCTTTCGCGCGCACCAGTGGCCGCCGACAGCGCCTACGTGCCGCCAGCCAGCGCCAGCCAGCTGCCCGGCCGCGTGAGGCACACTCTGCCCGGCGCTTCGTCCTTGTTGACCTGGGCGCAGGGGCTGCTGGTGGGCAATGCCTTGCAAGGTTTTGCCGGCCACAGCCTCTGGTGGCCCGACCATGCCGAATCGCCCGACAACAGCTTGAGCGTGTCGCAGGGTTTGCCCAGCGCTCAGCATTTTTCAGAGTTGCTGGAGGGTCGTTGGTGAGTTCCCCCGTTCCGCCCAAGACTGAAACACTCGACATGGGCACCCGCACCGCCGTTGGCGGTGGCATCGAGATCGACGGCAGTGGCAACACGCTGCCGCTGGGGCACCGCCTGCAGGAATACGTGATCGAGGGTCTGATCGGCGAGGGCGGCTTCGGCATCGTCTACCTGGCGCGCGACACCCAGCTCGGCCGCGTGGTGGCGCTCAAGGAGTACATGCCTTCGTCGCTGGCCACACGCGCTGCCGACCACCAGGTCTCGGTGCGCTCGGCGCGCCACCGCGAGACCTTCGAGCTCGGCCTGCGCAGCTTCGTCAACGAAGCGCAGCTGCTCGCCGCCTTCGACCACCCCTCGCTGGTCAAGGTGTACCGCTTCTGGGAACAGCATGGCACCGCCTACATGGTGATGCCGTATTACCAAGGCCCCACGCTCAAGCAGTGGCTGACCGAACACGGCGCCCGGCCCGATGAAGCCTGGCTGCTCTCGCTGCTGCACCCGGTCATCGACTCGCTGGAGCTGATGCACCACGAGCGCTGCTACCACCGTGACATCGCGCCCGACAACATCTTGCTGCTCAACCATCAGGCCACGCAGCTCGGCCGCCCGCAGGTCATGCGCCCGGTGCTGCTCGACTTCGGCGCCGCCCGCCGCGTGATCAGCGACGCCACCCAGGCGCTCACAGTCATCCTGAAATCGGGCTACGCACCGATCGAGCAGTACGCCGAATCCACCTCGATGAAGCAGGGCGCCTGGACCGACGTGTATGCCTTGTCGGCCGTGCTCTACGCCGCCATCACCGGCCGCGCGCCGCTGCCGTCGGTGAGCCGCATGGTGAGCGACGACATGGTGCCGGCCGCGCAGGTCGGGGCGGGGCACTACAGCGCCGAGTTCCTGGCGGCAGTCGACAAGGGACTGTCGGTGCGCCCTGAGAACCGCCCGCAAGACATGGCGGCATTGCGCGCCCTGTTCAGCTTCGGCGCCGGCACACCCACACTGGCCCGGCCGCAACAAGCCGATGCACCGACCGTGCTGATGCCTGCCACGCTCGACGACGCCGATGCCGCCACGGTGATGATGGCGCCCACGCCACCTGCACCGCCGCCGCCCAGGCCGCCCGTTTCCGCACCACGCCCACCCGCGCAGCCCGCCCCGCCGATCAAGCTGCTCAACCCCGACCCGGCTCCGCCCCCGTCGCGCATCGGTTGGTGGGCCGGCGGTGGTTTGGCCTTGCTGGTGCTGGCCGGTGCGGGCTGGTGGTTTGGCGTCAAGGGCAAGGCCGACGCGCTCACGCCGCCCGTGGCCCAGAACGGCAGCACCGAGCAGCCAGCGCAGCCTGCCTCGGCGCCGCCAGTCGCAAAAGTCGAACCCGCCAAGCCACCACCGCCGGTCGTGCCGTTCAGCATCGTCACCGCCATGCAAGACATCGTGCGCCGTGCAGACCCGCTGCTCGGCGTGAACGCTCTTGCCGACAAGTCGACCCTGACGATCGGCAGCGACAGGCTGCAGTTCCGCGTCAAGTCATCTGAAGCCGGCTATGTGTATGTGTTTTTTGCCGGCACCGACAAGGGCCACATGTACCTGCTGTTCCCGAACACGTTCGACAAGAACAACCGCATCGAAGCCAACCAGGAGATGCTGTTGCCACGCAAGAGCTGGAACATCACGGCCGGCGGGCCGCCCGGCACCAATCACATCGTGACCATGGTGTCACGCCAGCCGCGCGATTTTGCGCAAGCCGGCCTGCGCCAGGCGAAGGAAGAGATCCCCGAATACGACCTGGTGCTCGCCGAAAAGTTGTGGGCCGCACGCACCGGCGGCGAGAGCCCGTTCGTGGGCAAGGCCGTCTGCCCTTCAGGCACCGCTTGCGAATCGACCTACGGCGCCACATTGCTGACCATCGAAGAGGTGGCCGCAAAAGCGCGCTGAGCCTGCGGGTTGCCTCACGCAACCGTGGGTCGTGAAATCCGGCGCATGTCCTGCGCGGAGATTGTTCTTGCGAGAGCGCAGGCCTTGCCATACTCAAGCCCCAGCCCCAGGCGCCGACATCCACTGGATGACCACAAGACCGCCCAACGACGGTGCCTGACCCTGCCATGGACGCTCACCTCGATCGAATCTTCGCCGCCAGCCTCTGGATCGTCCTGAGCCTGGCTGCAGGCGGTTTGTCGGCCCAGCTCGGCCTCGCATGGATCGAGCACGCCTGGGCCAACAACCTGCGCAGCTCGGCGCAGCGCCTGCTCGGGGCGGGCCTCAGCCTCGGCACCGGCCTCTGGATGGTTCATGTTTTTTCGGCCCCGGTCGAATCCGCCGGCTTCGGGCGGGGATACACACCCGCGCTCGAATTTGCAGTGTGGGCCTTGGCCGTGGCCGCCTCCATGGCCACGCTGGCATGGCTCGACCTTCGCAAGGCCAGCGCCGCCAGGTGGGTGCCGGCGGCCGTGGTGCTGGGTACGGTCATGGTGGGTTTGCAGCTGCTGGGCGCTAGCGACTCGACGGCTCCCTGGCACGCGGGCTTCTTGCTGGTGGCCTGGGGACTGGGTGTGGCAGGTGCCCTGTTGGCATTTGGCTTGTTCCATTGCCTGAAGGGGCAGAGCAACGGTGCGGCCGTCTGGTTCCGGGTGGGTGCCAGCGTGGCCTGGGCCGGTGCGATGGTGGCCAGCCAGCACTTCGTGGCCGAAGCGGCGCCCGCGGCGCGCGCTCCGGCAGCGCCCGGGCAGGTGTCGGGCGGCGTGTTGACGGTGTTGGCGGTCGTGCTGGGCGGGGGTGTGTTGTCTGGCCTGCTGGTCTCCTTGCGCAAGCACCTGAAGGCCCGCGCCGCCGGTGCCAAGGCCCGCCGGGCCCTGGGCAGCAAGCTGCTCAACGACCCACTGACCGGCTTGCCCAACCGCCAGCTGTTCGAAGGCACGCTGGGCCAGGCCGTGCAACGTGCTGACGCCAGCGACCAGTCGCTGGCCTTGTTGTTCATCAACCTCGATGGCTTTCGCCCCGTCAACGAAGCCTTTGGCCACCGCGGCGGCGACCGTGTGCTCGGCAAGGTGGCGTCTCGCCTGCGGGCCCTGTCGGGGCCGCACATGGCGGCACGGTTGGCGAGCGACGAGTTCCTCGTCTTGCTCCAGGGCAAGGTGGGCGTGGAGCAGGCCTCCGAGCTGGCGACCCAGCTGCTGGCCGCAGTGAGCCAGCCGATTGCGGTGGAGGGCCGCTCGGCCACTGTCGCCTGCTCGATCGGTGTGGCGCTGTACCCCGAAGACGGCGCCCAATCCACCCTCATCCGCCACGCCGAGGCCGCGATGCGCGCGGCCAAATCGGCGGGCGGTGCGAGCCACGTTTTCTTCGAGCCCCGCATGCTCAGCGGCGCACGCGATGACGTGGCCCTGCTGCGCGACCTGCGCCACGCGCTCGCGCGGGGCGAGCTGGAGCTTTACTACCAGCCCAAGATCCATGCGCCCAGCGGCGAGATCACTGGCGTCGAGGCCTTGATGCGCTGGAACCACCCGCGTCGCGGCATGGTGAGCCCGGGTGTGTTCATTCCCTTGGCCGAGCGTTACGGCCTGATCAACGAGCTGGGCCGCTGGGTGATCGACGAAGCCTTCCGCCAGACCCGCGTGTGGCGCGATGCCGGCCTGCGCATGCGCGTGGCGATCAACCTCTCGGTGCACCAGCTGCGCCAGCCCGACCTGGCGGAGCGCTTCGAAGAGGTGCTGCAGCGCCACCAGATCAACCCCGAGCTGATCACCTGCGAGATCACCGAGTCGTCGGCGATGGAAGACACCGAGGTCACGATCCGTGTGTTGCGCCAGCTCGACCTGCTGGGCCTGCAGATTTCGATCGACGACTTCGGCACCGGCCATTCGAGCCTGGCCTACCTGCGCAAGCTGCCGGCGCATGAGCTGAAGATCGACCGCAGCTTCGTGCTCGACTTGGAGACCAGCGAAGACGCTCGCAAGGTGGCCTCGGCCGTGATCAACCTGGCCAAGGCGCTCGACCTGAAGGTGGTGGCCGAAGGTGTCGAGACCGAGGGGCAAAACCGCATCCTGCGCGAATACGGCTGTGACCAGCTGCAGGGCTATCTCTTTGCCAAGCCCATGTCGGCCAAGGCTCTGGCCTTGTGGGCCATGCACGACGTGGGGCCGCGCACCTTGAACTTTCGCTCCTCGCTGTTCAAGGAGAGCACGCAGGTCTCGGCGGCCTGAGGCCGCAAGCGGCTACTTGACCAGCATCACCCGCATGCCGAGCGAATTGCCGGCCGGGCGGTCGAGCACGCGAATGGTGGTTTCGCGGGGCTTGAAGCCCTCAGGCAGCGGCTGGCTGCCGCGCACGATCTCATGGCTGCCCAGCGCCAGCGTCACCGGCTTGAGCGCGACCGTGGTCTCCGGCCCCCGCGCCGACTCACCGGCCACGGTGAGCTGCAACACACCGGCCATGGGCTTGCTGCCGGCGCGCTCGCGGGTCAGCACCACGTCGTAGACCAGCATGCCACCGCGGGTGGTGATGCGCCCGGCGCGCACTTCGACGCCGCCGCCGCGCGGGTCGGGCGGTAGCGCGGCCACCACGGCCGAGAGGTCTTCGCGCAGGCGCTCGGTGCTGGCGCGGCTGGTGGCCAGTTCTTCGCTGAGTTTGGTTTTCTCTGACAGTGCAGAGTTGAGCTTCTGGCTGGTTTCACCCAGGCTCTGTTGCAAGCGCAGGCGCTCGGCATCGGCTGTTTCATAGGCTTCGCGCAGCTTGGCCGATTCGCCTTGCGACAGGCGCGGCGGCAGGTAGCGCTCTTGCAGCACCACCACCCCCGCGGCGCCGATGGCCACGCCGCTCAGCAACAGCACCAACCAGCGCGGGGGCCGCCCGCGTTTGCGGCGGCTGCCATACGACTCCAGAACGACGGGTTTCGATTGACCGAACATGCGGGGTGTCAGCGTGCTGGCGTTTGAGGAGGGTGA
>NZ_JANOCG010000369.1:0-2784 GCF_031412075.1 Rhizobacter sp. | reverse complement strand
CTGGGGCATCGTGAAGGCCGACGCGGGCCGAAGGGGCGGTGGACACCGTCATCACCAACGCGCTGATCGTTGACGTGACGGGCATCTACAAGGCTGATGTGGGGCTGCGCGATGGGCGCATCCATGCCATCGGCAAGGCGGGTAATCCGGACATCCAGCCCGGCGTGACGATCATCGTCGGTCCCGGCACCGACGTGATCGCGGGCGAGGGCAAAATCCTCACCGCCGGCGTCATGGACGCGCACATCCACTTCATCTGCCCGCAGCAGATCGAAGAGGCGCTGATGAGCGGCGTCACCACCATGCTGGGCGGCGGCACCGGCCCGGCCACCGGCACCTTTGCCACGACCTGCACGCCGGGGCCGTGGCACATCCACCAGATGCTGAAAGCAGCCGAGAGCTTCCCGATGAACCTCGGCTTCCAGGGCAAGGGCAACGCCAGCCTGCCAGGTGCGCTCGAAGAGCAGATCGAAGCCGGCGCCTACGGCCTGAAACTGCACGAAGACTGGGGCACCACGCCGGCCGCCATCGACTGCTGCCTGACAGTGGCCGACAAACACGACGTGCAGGTCACCATCCACACCGACACGCTCAACGAGTCGGGCTTCGTCGAAGACACCATCGCGGCCTTCAAGGGCCGCACCATCGCCACCTTCCACACCGAAGGTGCGGGTGGTGGGCATGCGCCCGACATCATCAAGTGCGCGGGGCTCTCCAACGTGTTGCCATCGTCGACCAACCCGACGATGCCGTACACCGTGAACACCGTCGACGAACACCTCGACATGCTGATGGTGTGCCACCACCTGGACGCGAGCATCGCCGAAGACCTGGCCTTTGCCGAGAGCCGCATTCGCCGCGAGACCATCGCGGCCGAAGACATCCTGCATGACGTGGGCGTGTTTTCGATGATGTCGTCTGACAGCCAGGCGATGGGGCGTGTGGGCGAGGTGATCATCCGCACCTGGCAGGCCGCGCACAAGATGAAAGAGCAGCGTGGCACGCTGCCGCAAGACAACGCCCGGCACGACAACTTTCGCGTCAAGCGCTACATCGCCAAGTACACGATCAACCCGGCCATCACGCAGGGCATCTCGCACGAGGTGGGCTCTGTCGAAGTGGGCAAGCTGGCCGACCTGGTGGTGTGGAAGCCGGCGTTCTTCGGCGTCAAGCCGTCGCTGATCTTGAAGGGCGGCATGATCGCCGCCGCCGCGATGGGCGACCCGAATGCGTCGATCCCCACACCGCAGCCGGTGCACTACCGGCCGATGTTTGGCGCCTATGGCGCGGCGATGAACAACACCTGCGTGACCTTCGTGTCGCAAGCCGCGCTCGACCTCGGCGTGCCCGGCAAGCTTGGCTTGCAGCGCCGCGCGGTGGCCGTCAAGGGCACACGCACGATCGGCAAGGCCGACATGGTCCACAACAGCGGCACGCCCAAGATCGAGGTCGACCCGCAGACCTACGAAGTGCGCGCCGATGGCGTGTTGCTCACCTGCGAGCCCGCCACGGTGTTGCCGATGGCGCAGAAGTACTTCCTGTTCTGACCACGAGGAGCGCCCCATGCTCGCCGACCTGCTGCCCCCGCTGCCCCTGCTGCTGGCCTTCATCACCGCCAGCCTGATCCTGGCGCTCACGCCAGGGCCGGCGGTGGTCTACATCCTCGCGCGCACCTTGTCGCAAGGGCGTGCCTCGGGCCTGGCTTCGGCGGCGGGTGTGGCCTTGGGCAACCTGGGCAATGCGGTCGGTGCGGCGCTGGGCCTGGCGGCGCTGTTTGCGGTGTCGTCAGCGGCGTTCACCGTGGTCAAGTGGGCCGGCGCGATCTACCTCGTCTGGATGGGCGTGCGCATGCTGCGCTCGGCCAGCGTCGCGCGCACGGGCGAAGTCGCTCGGGTGGAGCCGCTGCAACGCTCGCGCATCTTTCGCGATGGTTTCCTGGTGGCCTTGCTGAACCCGAAAACGGCGCTGTTCTTCGCCGCTTTTTTGCCGCAGTTCATGAGCGCCACGGCGCCCCACCTTCAACAAAGCCTGGCGCTGGGCGCCATCTTCTGCGCGGTCGCCGGTTGCACCGATCTCATCTACGTGCTCGCCGCCAGCCTGCTCGCACCGCGCGTGAGCTCGCTGGGTGCGCATGCCCGCTGGGGCCAGCGAGCGGCCGGGGCCTCGTTCATCGGTCTCGGGCTGCTGACGGCCTTCACAGGCAAGCCGGCGCGCTGAGCGGGCGCCGCCTCAGGCGGCGTTCTTGAAGGCGATCACGTGGTCCATGTCGAGCCGGATGCCGATGGCTTCATGCAGTGCGTGGTTGTGGTGTGAGGGCACCATCGCCAGCACCCGCGCGCCGCTTGCCAGCTGCAAGGTGTAGAGGATTTCGGCCCCCCGGAATGCCTTGTGCTGCACGGTGCCACGCAGCGCGCTGGCGTCGTCGTGCAGCACATCGTCGGGGCGCAGCAGAACCTGCACCTGTTCACCCACGCTGCAAGAGTCACCGGTGTCGGCGAAACAAATCGGCTCGGTCGCAGCCACTTCGCCGAGTTCGAGCCGCAGCCGCTGCGGGCCCAGCACGGTGGCTTCGACAAACACACCCTGGCCGATGAAGTCGGCCACGAAGCGGCTGTTCGGCCGGTGGTACAGCTCGTAAGCGCCTGCGATCTGCTGGATGCGGCCTTCTTGCATCACCGCGATCTCGTCGGCCATGGCAAAGGCTTCGTTCTGGTCGTGGGTGACGAACACCGCCGTCGTGCCGTTGGCCTTGAGGATGGTGCGCACCTCGGCGGCCAGCTGCTC
>NZ_JANOCG010000368.1:0-2318 GCF_031412075.1 Rhizobacter sp. | reverse complement strand
CAGGTTCTTCACCACCACCTGCTGCTGGCCGAGCAACTCGTCGACCAGCAGGGCGATGCGGCCGCCTTCGGCCTCGACCACCACCATGATCCCGCTCACATGCTCGAAGTCGAAACGCGGCACGTTGAACACGTGCTCCATCTCCAGCACCGGCATGTATTCGTCGCGCACTTCGACCACGCGGCCGCTGCCACCGATGGTCTTGACCATGTCGGGCTGCACCTGGAACGACTCGACGACCGAGCTGAGCGGGAGGATGTAGACCTCTTCGCCCACGCCGACCGACATGCCGTCCATGATGGCCAGCGTGAGCGGCAGGCGCACCGAGACGCGCATGCCATACCCTTCGGCGGAGTCGATGTCGACCGTGCCGCCGAGCGAGGTGATGTTCTTCTTGACCACGTCCATGCCGACACCGCGGCCCGACACGTCGGTGACCACGTCGGCGGTGGAGAAGCCGGGCGCGAAGATCAGGCTCCACACGTCCTGGTCGCTCATCGAATCGGGGGCGTGGATGCCGCGTTCGCGGGCTTTCTTGATCAGCTTCTCGCGCGACAGGCCACGGCCGTCGTCGCGCACTTCGATCACGATCGAGCCGCCCTGGTGCGAAGCGCTCAGGGTGATGGTGCCGGTCTCGGGCTTGCCCTTGGCCAGCCGTTCGGCCGGGGTTTCGATGCCGTGGTCGCAAGAGTTGCGCACCAGGTGCGTCAACGGGTCGGTGATTTTCTCGACCAGGCCCTTGTCGAGCTCGGTGGCTTCACCGAGCGTCACGAAGTCGACCTTCTTGGAGAGCTTGGCGGCCAGGTCGCGCAGCATGCGCGGGAAACGGCTGAACACCATCGACATCGGGATCATGCGAATCGACATCACCGACTCTTGCAAGTCGCGGGTGTTGCGGTCGAGGTCGGCCAGGCCGGCGGCGAGCTGCTGGTACAGCGTCGGGTCCAGGCCTTGTGTGTTTTGCGCCAGCATAGCCTGGGTGATGACGAGCTCGCCCACCAGGTTGATGAGCTGGTCGACTTTTTCAACCGACACGCGAAGCGTCGAGGCTTCGACGGCGGCGGCCGGCTTTTCAGCCTTGGGTGCAGACGCTTTGGGTGCAACGGCCTGGACCGCGGTCGACGCATCGGCGGCAGGTTCGGCAGCGCTCGCTGCGGCCTGATCGGGAGCGCCCGGGGCGTTGTCGAAGAAGCCATAACCGACGTCGGCCTTTTCAGCCTCGGGCGCGCCGGGCGCGCCGTCATGGAAGCCGAAACCCGGGCCCAACGGCAGCAGGCTCACCTGCTCGCGCGAGACGTGGAAGGTCAGCAGGTCCAGCAGGTCGCTGTCGGTGCTGGTGGTGCAGACCTTGAAGCGGCGCATGCCGTCGGCGGGCATGCCGTTGTCGAGCGGCTCGATGGTGCCGAGGTCGGTGATTTCCTTGAACAGGTCGACGATGTTGTTGGCATCTTCGGGTTTGTCCAGCGGGCCCACGCGCAGCTCGATCACGCGGGCTTCGGGCTTCTTGGTGGGGGCCTTGGCCAGCACCGACGTGGCGGCTGGGGCGGCCGGTGCCGCGGCAGCGGCAGGGGCGGCGATCACCGGTGCCTGGCCGTCGGACATGGCGCGGATGTTGAACAGCAGCTCGGTGGTGTCGAGCTCGTCGCCGTCGCCGTTCTGGTGGCGGGCGAGCTGGGCGCGCAGGGCGTCGCCCGACTGCAGCAGCACATCGACCATGGCGGCGGTGGGCTCCAGCTCGTGGCGGCGCAGCTTGTCGAGCAGCGTCTCCATCTGGTGCGTGAGCTCGGCCACATCCTTGAAGCCAAAGGTGGCGGCGCCGCCCTTGATCGAGTGGGCACAACGGAAGATGGCGTTCATCTCCTCGTCGTCGGCCGACTCGATGTCGAGCTCGAGCAGCAGCTTCTCCATGCGGTCGAGGTTTTCGCCCGCTTCTTCGAAGAAGACCTGATAGAACTGGCTCAGGTCAATGCCGGCGCTCAGCTGAGAGCCTTCTGAAGACATCTCGCCCATGGCGTGCTCCTGGATGTTGTGTTTGTCTGTACGAGGGGAAGGAGCAGCGCGCTTACTTCACGACTTTTTTGATCACTTCGATCAGCTTGGCTGGATCGAAAGGCTTGACCAGCCAGCCGGTGGCGCCGGCCGAGCGGCCCGCCTGCTTCATCTGGTCGCTCGACTCGGTGGACAGGATCAGGATCGGCGTGGTCTTGAACTTGGGGTTGTCGCGCAGCTTCTTGGTCAGGCTGATGCCATCCATGCGCGGCATGTTCTGGTCGGTGAGCACCAGGTCGAAGTCGCGGCCATTGGATTTTTCGTAGGCG
>NZ_JANOCG010000367.1:0-3653 GCF_031412075.1 Rhizobacter sp. | reverse complement strand
GCAGTGGGCATCGGGTGCCAGTGTGACACCACCGGCGTTCGCTGGTCTGCGGCCGGATTCGGCATCAGCATCCTTGACCGAGGGGCACTGAAATGCCTTGTTTGTTAATGCGAATCATTGCTGATACTATTCGCTCACTCTTCTACGCAACCACCTCCTTGCCCCATGAAAACTCTTGTCTCCTCCCTGTTGGCCGCCGCGCTCTCGGTGGCCGCTTCCGCCGGCGCGCAGGCCCAGGTGCTCAACCTCTACACCGCCCGCCACTACCAGACCGACGAAGCGCTGTACGCCAACTTCACCAAAGAAACCGGCATCAAGATCAACCGCATCGAGGGACAAGAAGACGAGCTGCTTGAGCGCATCAAGAACGAAGGCGCGAGCAGCCCGGCCGATGTGTTCATCACCGTCGACGCTTCGCGCCTTGAGCTGGCCGACAAGGCCGGCATCTTCCAGCCGGTGCAATCGAAAGCGCTCGAAGCGCGTGTGCCCGCCCATCTGCGCACGCCGAACTGGCTGGCGTTTTCAACCCGGGCGCGCGTGATCGTCTACAACGCCCAGGCCATCAGGGCCGAGAGGGTGCAGTCGTATGAAGACCTGGCCAACCCGCGCCTGAAGGGCCAGCTGTGTGTGCGCTCGGGTTCGCACCCTTACAACCTGTCGCTGGGTGCAGCGCTGCTGACCCACGAAGGTGAAGCCAAGACCGAAGCCTGGGCGCGCGGCCTGGTGGCCAATTTCGCGCGTGCGCCCAAGGGGGGCGACACCGACCAGCTGCGTGCCGTGGCCGCAGGCGAATGTGGCGTGGCGCTGGCCAACAGCTACTACGTGGCGCGGCTGATGCGCTCGACCAAGCCCGAGGACGTGAAAGACATGGCCGCGTTGACGGTGGTGTGGCCCAACCAGAAGAGCTGGGGCACGCACGTCAACGTGTCGGGCGCCGGTGTCGTGAAGACGGCGCCGAACAAGGCCAACGCGGTGAAGTTCCTGGAGTACTTGGCGAGCGATGCGGCCCAGGTCTATTTCGCCGATGGCAACAACGAGTGGCCGGTGGTGAAGGCCGTGGCCGTCAAGAACCCGGCGTTGGAAAAGCTCGGGGCGTTCAAGGCCGACGAGCTGCCGGTGGAGAAGTGGGCACCGAGCACGGCGGCTGCGCAGAAGGTGTTTGACCGCGCCGGCTGGCGCTGATCGGTCGCGGCGCAGCCCCTCAGGTGCGCCAGACGCGGGGCGGCGTGGCGGTCAGGCCCCAGGCCAGCGCCCGCCAGCGTGTCCAGACCTCCGTCAACAAACCCATCGCGGGCTCCACGCGGTGGGCGAGCACCCGCAGCACCACCCCCTCGGCGTGCGGCGCGGTGCAACCCGCAGTGGCCTTCAGCGGGTGGGCCTCGGCGGCCTCGCGTGCCGCCTCGAGCAGCTGATCACGCCGGGCCGGCACGAGCGCCTGGCCGGCCGCAAACCACATCGTCGCCAGCACGCTGTGCCCCGCCCAGCCGAGCGGTGATTGCAACAGGCGCGTGTCGCCCCCATCGATGGTGCCGCGCTCCAGCCACACCCCCGGCAGCTCGATCTGTTGCGTGTAGCGCCCCGCGTCGAAACGCTCGTTGCTCGCCGGCAGGCCCAGCGCCAGCACGTCCCAGCCGATCATCTCGGCACCCGGTGCCAGCTCGAAGCGCATGCGGTTTTCGGCCAGCGTGTTGCGGTAGAGGATGGTCTCCAGCGGCAGCCACTCCAGCCGCGCTTCGTTGGCCAGCTTGGCGGTGAGCGCCTGCAAGGCCGGTTCACCGGCGCTGCGATAAAAGCGCGTGGCACCCGGCGTGGTGATCAGCGCGTGGCTGTTTTCACCGAGGTTCGCGCTGATCTGCAGCACGTCGCCACCGACCACGCCGCCGGGCGGGTGCACCAGCACGTTGTGGCAGATGCTCTCGCCCTCGGGGTAGAGGCTTTGCAAGATGCGCAGTGGGCCGTTGTGTTCGTCGTGGACGACGGTCTTGTGGGCGGTGCTGCGGCGGTAGTCGAGCTTGAGGTGGCCGTGCCAGCCCATAGAAAAGCGTTGGTGCGTTGAAGTGCGGCGAGTGTAGTCAGTGCGAGTTCGAGCCGCGGTGCGCCCAGCCGGTGGTGCGCTTCTCGATCAGCGCGAAAAGCTCGTACATGGCCATCGCCATCGCGCCCACCACCACCAGGCCGGCAAACGCCAGACCCATCTGCATCGACGAGCCGGCCGAGATCAGCAGGTAGCCGATGCCTTCGTTGGCTGCGGTCATCTCTGAGACGGTGGTGCCCACGAAAGCGAGCGTGATGGCCACCTTGAGCGAGCCGTAGAAGTAGGGCATGGAGCGCGGCAGGCCGACCTTGATGAGCACGTCCCAGCGTTTGGCGCCAAGCACACGCAGCACGTCTTCGAGCTCGGGTTCCAGCGTGGCCAGGCCGGTGGCGATGTTGACGGTGATCGGGAAGAAGGAAATGAGGAACGCGGTCAACACCGCCGGCCCCACGCCGATGCCGAACCACACCACCAGAATCGGCACGAAGGCGGCCTTCGGCAAGGCGTTGAACGCCGTCATCAGCGGGTACATCGCGGCGTAGGCCAGGCGCGAGCTGCCGATCAGGAAGCCGAGCAAGGTGCCCACCACGATCGAGATGCCGAAGCCCACCATCGTGACCCAGAAGGTGCGCCAGGCGTGGCCGGCAATCACCCCACCGAACTCCCAGGTCTGCGCAGCGATGCGCGAGGGCGCGGGGAAGATGAACTCGGAGACGTTGAAGCCGCGGCAGATCAACTCCCACAGCAACACCACCCCAACCAACAGCACCCAAGGCGCCAGGGCCAAACGTTGCGCGCGCGTCATGCCGCCGCTCCCACCGGCTTGCGAATGACACCGATGTGCTCACGCAGCTCCAGCACGATGTCGGTGAACTCCTTGGTGTAGGTCAGCTCCAGCTCGCGCGGGCGTGGCAGCTCGATCTTGCGTTGCACCAGCATGCGCCCGGGGCTGCGGCTCATCACGTAAACCGTGTCGGCGAGGAACACCGCTTCGCGCAGGTCGTGGGTGACCAGGATGACGTTGAATTTCTGCACCGCCCAGAGGTCGCGCAAGATGCACCAGAGCTCTTCGCGGGTGAAGGCGTCGAGCGCACCGAAGGGCTCGTCGAGCAGCAGCATCTTGGGCTCGTGGATCAACGCGCGGCAGATCGAGGCACGCTGTTGCATGCCCCCGGAGAGCTGCCACGGGAACTTGTCTTCGTAGCCACCGAGGCCCACGCTTTGCAGCAGCTTGCGCGCCTTGTCGGCGTAAACCGCCCGTTGTGCGCGGAAGTTGCTGCGGTAGGGTTCGACGATCTCCAGCGGCAGCAACACGTTGTCGAGCGTCGTTCGCCAGGGCAGCAGCGACGGCGCCTGAAAGGCCATGCCGGTGATCTTGAGTGGGCCGCTCACTTCCTTGCCGTCGATCAGGATGCTGCCCTGCGATGGGTTTTTCAAACCGGTCGCCAGCTTCATGAAGGTGGACTTGCCGCAGCCTGACGGGCCCACGATGGCGATGAATTCGCCTTGGTCGACTTGCAGCGAGATGTCTTCGACGGCGTATTGCTTTTTCGCCAACAACTCGTCGTTGTAAGCGAGCCAGACATTCCTGAAGTCCACAAAAGAGGTCATGTCTGCC
>NZ_JANOCG010000366.1:0-5508 GCF_031412075.1 Rhizobacter sp. | reverse complement strand
GTGTTCATCGACCACGACCTTGGCCACACCATCCAGGTTGGGCAGGTCGAACATCGTGTCGATCAGCGCGAACTCGAGGATCGAGCGCAGCCCGCGCGCGCCGGTCTTGCGTGCCAGCGCCTTGCGCGCGATGGCGGCCACCGCGGACGGGCGGATCTCGAGTTCGACGCCGTCCATCGCAAACAGTTTTTGATACTGCTTGACGAGCGCGTTGCGCGGCTCGGTGAGGATCTGGATCATCGCCTCTTCGGTGAGCTCGCCCAAGGTGGCCACCACCGGCAGGCGGCCCACCAGTTCAGGGATCAGGCCGAACTTGATCAGGTCTTCAGGCTCGACTTCGCGGAACAGGTCGGAGACCTTCTTCTCGCTCTTGCTGTGTACGGTGGCGCCAAACCCGATGCCCGACACCTCGGTGCGGCTTTGAATGACCTTTTCCAGGCCGTCGAAGGCGCCGCCGCAGATGAACAGGATGTTGGTGGTGTCGATCTGCAGGAAGTCCTGGTTCGGGTGCTTGCGCCCGCCCTGCGGCGGCACCGACGCCATCGTGCCTTCGACCAGCTTCAGCAAGGCCTGCTGCACGCCTTCGCCTGACACATCGCGGGTGATCGACGGGTTGTCCGACTTGCGCGAGATCTTGTCGATCTCATCGATGTAGACGATGCCTCGCTGCGCCTTGTCGACGTCGTAGTTGCAGTTCTGCAGCAGCTTCTGGATGATGTTTTCGACGTCTTCACCCACATAACCGGCTTCGGTCAGCGTGGTGGCATCGGCAATCACGAAAGGCACGTTGAGCAAGCGGGCCAGTGTTTGCGCGAGCAAGGTCTTGCCCGACCCAGTGGGGCCGATCAAAAGAATGTTGCTCTTGGACAGCTCCACCTCGTCTTTGGTGGTGGCCATGTGCTTCAGGCGCTTGTAGTGGTTGTAGACCGCCACTGCCAGCGTACGCTTGGCGGTGTCTTGCCCGATCACATACTGATCAAGGCTGGCCTTGATGTCGCTCGGCACCGGCAAGTCGGACTTGGCGGCGCGTGCTTCGGGCGTGTCGGCCGGGACTTCATCTCGAATGATGTCGTTGCAAAGCTCGATGCATTCGTCGCAGATGAAAACCGACGGGCCGGCGATGAGTTTCTTCACCTCATGCTGGCTTTTGCCGCAGAAGGAGCAGTAAAGAACTTTTTCGCTGGAGGAGCCTTTTTTTTCGGCCATGAATGGGTGCGCGCTAGGGCGTAGAAGAGGCTTGGTGATGATAGAGCAAAAGAAAACGGGGCCTTGGCGGTAATAAAGGCCCCGTTTGGATCGCAGTTACGGGTCTTGCCCGGTCAAAACGCGGCGTCAGCCAGCCGCTGCCGGCCCCGCCCGCTTGTTCAAAACCTGGTCGATCAAGCCGTAGGCTTTGGCTTCTTCCGGGTCCATGAAAAAGTCGCGCTCCATGTCGGCCTGGATCTTCTCCAGCGGTTGGCCGGTGCGTTCGGCGTAGATCTTGTTGAGCTGAGCGCGTGTCTTGAGGATCTCGCGAGCGTGGATTTCGATGTCGGTCGCCTGGCCCTGCGCGCCACCCGACGGCTGGTGAATCATCACGCGGGCGTTGGGCAGCGAAAAACGCTTGCCTTTGGCGCCGGCCATCAGCAGGAAGGAACCCATGCTGGCCGCCATGCCCACACACATGGTCGACACGTCGGGCTTGATGAACTCCATGGTGTCGAAGATCGACATGCCAGCCGTCACCGACCCGCCCGGCGAGTTGATGTAGAAGTGGATGTCCTTGTCAGGGTTCTCGCTCTCGAGAAAGAGCAACTGCGCGACCACCAGGCTCGCGGTGTGGTCGTTGACCGGGCCCACCAAAAAGATGATTCGCTCGCGAAGCAAGCGGCTGTAGATGTCATAGGCGCGCTCGCCGCGGCCCGATTGTTCGATGACGACGGGCACCATGCCCAAGCCTTGAGTTTCCAGCGCGCTCATGCGTTGCGTCCTTGAAAAGTGATCGGTACAGGTTGGGTCTGATTATGTCGCGACAAGAGAGGCACCACAGAAACAGTGCCGAACAAAAACCAAGGGCGCCAGACCTTGCGGCCGGGCGCCCTTTTGGCGACTGGATCGACGTGACGATCAGCCGGCCATCAGCTCGTCAAACGGCAACACCTTGTCGGTGACCTTGGCCTTGGCAAGGACGAACTCCGTGACGTTGTTCTCGATCACCACACCTTCGACTTCGGCCATGCGGTTGCGGTCGCTCAGGTACCAGCGCACCACCTCGGCCGGCTTCTCGTAGCTCTGCGCCATTTCTTCAATGTGGGCTTGCAGCTGGTCGGGCTTGGCTTGCAGGTTGTTGGAGCGCACCAGCTCGGCCACCACCAGGCCCAGGCGCACACGGCGCTCGGCTTGCGGCTTGAAGATTTCTTCAGGGATCGGCGCCTTTTCAGCGTCTTTCACGCCGCGCTTCTTCAGGTCGGCACGGGCGCTTTCGATCATGCGGTCGACTTCGTTCTTGACCAGGGCGGTCGGCAGGTCGAGCTCGGCGCTCTTGGCCACAGCGTCCATCACCGAGGCCTTGTTGCGCGCCAGCACGCGGAACTTCACTTCGCGCTCGAGGTTGCGCTTGATGTCGGCGCGCAGCGCTTCCACGGTGCCGTCGGCGATGCCCAGGGCCTTGGCCAGGGCTTCGTTCACTTCGGGCAGGTGCTGGGCTTCGACCTTGTTCAGGGTGACCATGAAGTCGGCTTCCTTGCCGGCCACGTCTTTGCCCTGGTAGTCCTCGGGGAACTGCAGCGGGAAGGTCTTGGAGTCGCCGGTCTTCATGCCGCGCACGGCCTTCTCAAACGCTTCAAGCATCTGGCCTTCGCCGATGATGAACTGGAAGCCCTCGGCTTTGCCGCCGTCAAACGGCACGCCGTCGATCTTGCCTTCGAAGTCGATGGTGACCTGGTCGCCATCGGTCGCGGCTTCGGTCTTCGCGCGTTGCGCGAAGGTTCGGCGCTGCTTGCGCAGGATGTCGAGGGTCTTGTCGATGGCGGCGTCGGTCACTTCGGTGCTGACACGTTCGACTTCGGCGGTGCCCAGGTCACCCAGCTTCACTTCGGGGTACACCTCGAAGGTGGCATCGAAAGCCATCTGGCCTTCGGGCGACGCTTCTTTTTCGGTGATGCGGGGGGCGCCGGCCACACGCAGGTTGGCCTCGTTGGTGGCTTGCTGGAAAGCCTGGCCGACCTTGTCGTTCATGACTTCGTACTGCACCGAATAGCCATAACGCTGGGTGACCACGCTCATCGGCACCTTGCCGGGGCGAAAGCCATCGGCCTTGACCGTGCGCGCCAGGCGCTTGAGGCGCGACTGCACCTCGTTGTTGATGGTGTCGGCGGCCAGCGTCAGCGTGATGCGGCGTTCGAGCTTCTCGAGGGTTTCAACAGTGACAGCCATGATGTTCCGGACTCTCTGGTTTGATATTTGCTGGTGCGCGGGGCGGGACTCGAACCCGCACACCATTGCTGGCGTCAGGACCTAAACCTGGTGCGTCTACCAATTTCGCCACCCGCGCGGGTATAGATCAGACGTAAAACGGGGTCGCCTCAGCGACCCCTTCTTGGATGGGGCGATTCGGTGAACCGCGGATTTTAGCCGCGTTTGACGCGGAACCAGGCCGCATACATGGCGGGCAAGGCCAGCAACGTCAAAGCCGTCGCCACAATCAGCCCGCCCATGATGGCCACCGCCATCGGGCCCCAGAACACACTGCGTGACAACGGGATCATCGCCAGCACCGCTGCGGCCGCCGTCAGGATGATGGGCCGGAAGCGCCGCACCGAGGCCTCGACCACCGCGTCCCAGGTCGGCACGCCGCGCTCACGGTCCTGCTCGATCTGGTCGATCAGGATCACCGAGTTGCGCATGATCATGCCCATCAGCGCGATCACGCCCAGCAGCGCCACGAAGCCGAACGGCCGGTCGAGCAGCAGCAGCGCCCCCGCCACACCCGCAATGCCCATGGGCGCCGTGAGGAACACCAGCACCGAGCGGCTGAAGCTTTGCAGCTGCAGCATCAAGAGCGTGAACATGATGAACAGCATCAGCGGCGCGCCGACTGCGATCGAGCCCTGCCCTTTGCTGCTTTCTTCGACAGCGCCTGCCACCTCGACGCGGTAACCCGCCGGCATCTTGGCGCGGATCGGGTTGAACAGCGGGTTCAGCTGGTCGCTGACGGTGGCACCTTGCAGGCCGTCGATGATGTCGCCCTGCACGGTGGCGGCGTAGTCGCGGTTCTCGCGCCACAGCACACCCGGTTCCCACACGAAGCTGGCCTTGGCGACCTGGCTCAGCGGGATGCTGCGGCCGGTGGTCGTGGGCACATAGGCGTTGCCCAGGTCGGTGATGGCGTTGCGCTCGTCCAGCGGTTGGCGCAACACGATGTCGATCAGCTTGTCGCCATCACGGTATTGGCCGACGTTGGTGCCGCTGTTCATGGTGCGCGCGGCCTGGGCAATCGCCTGGCTCGACACACCCAGCGTGCGCGCCTTGTCTTGATCGACCTCCAGGCGCAGCACCTTGACCGACTCGTTCCAGTTGTCGTTCACACCACGCAGGTTGGTGTTGGTCAGCATGATGGCCTTCACCTCGTCGGCATAGGCACGCACCTTGGCAGGGTCGGGCCCGACCACACGGAACTGCACCGGGTAAGGCACGGGCGGCCCGTTGGGCAGCAGCTTGGGCCGTGCGCGCGCTTCGGGGAACTCGGCCGCCAGCAGCTCGGGCAGCTCCTTGCGCAAGCGCTCGCGGGCGGCCAGGTCCTTGGGCAGCAACACCAGCTGGCTCACGTTGCTCTGCGGGAAAATTTGATCCATCACCAGCGCAAAACGCGGCACACCGCTGCCCACCCAGGTGGTGACGTGGTCCACGCCCTCGAGCTTCGCCAGGCGCACTTCCACCCGCTTGGTAATGGCCTCATTCGCAGCGTAAGACGTGCCCTCGGGGTACCACAGGTCGACCAGCACTTCGAGCCGGCTTGAGTCGGGGAAGAACTGGTTTTGCACCTTGCCCATGCCAAACAGGCCGAGCAGCAAGGTGCCGATGGTCAGGCCGATGGTGATCCAGCGGTGTTGCACACACCAGTTCACCAGCGCGCGAAAGCGCGAGTAGAACGGCGTGTCGAAGAGCTCGTGCGGCTGATCACTGACCGCATGTGGCTTGGTCTTGAGCAAACGCGTGCCGAGGTAAGGCACGAAGTACACCGACACCAGCCACGAGATCAGCAACGCCGCGGCCGTGACGGCAAAGATGGCGAAGGTGTATTCACCCACCGCCGATTGCGCCAGGCCAATCGGCAAGAAACCCACCGCCGTGATCAGCGTGCCGGTCAACATCGGCATGGCCGTGGCTTCATAAGCAAAGGTCGCGGCGCGCGCCTTGTCGTAGCCCTCTTCGAGCTTGCGCACCATCATCTCGACCGCAATGATCGCGTCGTCGACCAGCAGGCCGAGCGCAATGATCAGCGAGCCGAGCGAGATCTTGTGCAGCCCG
>NZ_JANOCG010000365.1:0-2153 GCF_031412075.1 Rhizobacter sp. | reverse complement strand
GGTCGCACGCGCCGTCAGCGAGCGTGTGCCGGTGGTCGACGGCGTCCAGCTCACGCTGAAGGGCGCCGAGGAGTCGGTCGCGCCGACCTGCACGCCGATCTCGAAGAAGGCGACGCTGGCCACCGAGCCATCGCTGTCTGTTGCCGTGGCAGTCAGCGTGACGGCATCGCCACTGGTGACGGTGCTGTTGTTGGCCGGGTTCGTGATGGCCACGTCGGGAGGTTCGTTGGTCGCTGGGCCGACGTTGGCGTAGGTCGCGGTGTAGGTGGTGGCCGCGACCGGTGTGGCAATGGTGTGCGCAGCCGCCCCGCCATCATTCCAGCTCACAAACTCATAGCGAAACCCGCCGAAGTTTTGTGCCGCGGGGGCCACCAGGTCGCGCTCCATCCCGACCACGCCGGTGAACGAACTCGGGCCGGTGATCGGCTGGCCATCAAGCGTGAGGCGCAGGCCGGCCGGCGCGGTGGTCACGGTGACCTGCGACGTCTGCGGCTGGATGTCGCGCGTGACGACGTGGGTGACGTTCGTGCTGTCGGTCGCGCGCAGATAGAAGCGGTAGAAGATGTTGGCCGAGGTCTCGCCGCGGGTTGGGATCGTGACCTGCCCCGATGCGCCCGGTCGCTCGGACATGAACGGGTGGCTGTGCGCGTCGTGGTGCAACTCGGCCCACCAGGTCAACTGGCTGGCCGCCAGCACACCGTCTTCAGGGTCGGTCGCACTGCCAGCGAAGTTGATGGTGTCTCCGGCCTGGAAGGTGGTGCCTGCCACAGGGGCAGCGATCACCGCCACCGGCGGCTGGCTGTTCGGTGGCGGTGGAATCGGGGTGCCACTGTCGCCACCACCGCCACCGCACGACGCCAACGCCAGCATCGCCACACACGACATCAGGCAGCTCAACAATTTGTTCGAATACATCTCACGCTCCAGACCGGGCCGCGGCCACGCGGGCAGCCTACTTATTTTCTGCGTGGCGAGGTGACAACCCTAAGTCAAAAGTTGTTTAAATCATGGCAGCAGGGTCGATCTGCTCAGTTTGTGCGCCATTACTTCCCGCGGTGAAGCGGGTCACACGGCGGGGTTTCAAAAAGACCTGGCTGCCGGTATTCAGGCCCAGCCGTTCACGCAGCACGGTGTAGTCGCTGCGCGGCATTTCCACGTCGACATAACTGCCGTCGTCCAGGCGCTTGAACTCGATGCGCGTTTGCGGCCCTACTGTCAGCGCCTGCGACAGGCTCACCGCCAGCGTGCCCTCGGAAGCGGTGGCCACGATCTCCAGCTCGTGCGGGCGCACATAGCTCACCTCGGCCGGGTCGGGGGTGCCGCCCGGCGAGTGGCCGAAGCGGCCATGGAACAGGTTCACGTCGCCGAGGAACTGCAGCACGAACGGCGTGGCCGGGCGGTCGTACACCTCGTCGGGCGGGCCGTCTTGTTCAATGCGGCCGAGGTTCATCACCACCACGCGGTCGGCCACTTCCATGGCTTCGTCCTGGTCGTGGGTGACGAACACGCTGGTGATGTGCATCTCGTCGTGCAGGCGGCGCAGCCAGCGGCGCAGCTCCTTGCGCACCTTGGCGTCGAGCGCGCCGAAGGGTTCGTCGAGCAGCAGCACTTTCGGCTCGACCGCCAGCGCGCGTGCGAGTGCAATGCGTTGCCGCTGGCCGCCAGAGAGTTGATGCGGGTAACGATCGGCGAGCCAGTCGAGCTGCACCAGCTTCAGCAGCTCCATCACCTTCTCTTTGATCTGGGCCTCGCTCGGGCGGGTGCCCTTGGGGCGCACACGCAGGCCGAAGGCGACGTTTTCGAAGATGCTCATGTGGCCGAACAACGCGTAATGCTGGAACACGAAGCCGACATTGCGGTCGCGCACATCATCAAACGTGGCATCGGCACCGTGGAACAGCACCGAGCCCGAGTCCGGCCGCTCCAGGCCCGCGATGATGCGCAGCAGCGAGGTCTTGCCCGAGCCTGAGGGGCCGAGCAGCGCGACCAGCTCGCCCGACGGGATGTCGAGGTTCAGGTTGTCGCAGACGACCGTCTTGCCGAAGGCCTTGTTGAGGTTCCGTATCTCGATGCTCATTCGTTTCTCCCACCCGCTTCGCGCTTTTGCGCCTTGACGCGTTGTTCAACCAGGTACTTCAACACCAGCGTCACCA
>NZ_JANOCG010000364.1:0-13032 GCF_031412075.1 Rhizobacter sp. | reverse complement strand
TGCGCGACGAGGTACTCGCTCATTTCGGTGCGGCCGCCGAGTTCGTCGATGAAGCGCTGGTCGAGCCAGGGCTTGTAGATGCGCAGGTTCGGGTTGGCGAGCAGGCCGTAGCGGTAGAAGCGCTCGATGTCGTTGCCCTTGAAGGTGCTGCCGTCGCCCCAGATGTTGACGCCGTCCTCGCGCATCGCCACCACCAGCGACGTGCCGGTGACAGCGCGGCCGAGCGGGGTGGTGTTGAAGTAGGTGACCCCGGCGGTGGTGATGTGGAAGGCTCCGGCTTGCAACGCAGCGATGCCTTCGGCGGCCAACTGGGCACGGCAGTCGATCAGGCGGGCGCGCTCGGCACCGTAGAGCATGGCCTTGCGCGGGATCTCGTCGTAGTCAGGCTCGTCGGGCTGACCGAGATTGGCGGTGTAGGCGTAGGGCTGCGCGCCCTTGAGCTTCATCCAGTGCAGGGCGGCGCTGGTGTCGAGCCCGCCGGAGAACGCGATGCCGACTTTCTGCCCGAGGGGCAGGTTCTGGAGGATGGTGGCCATGGGGGTGGAAGCGTTGAAGAGCGTTCGGGGAAGCCGCTGATTTTAGGTGCACTTACACTTCGGCCCCCGAGCCTTCCACACCACCCGAATCCCGCCATGACCGACAAGATCAACGCCACCGTCACCACCCGTGCCAACGTCTATTTCGACGGCAAATGTGTCTCGCACAGCATCGAGCTGGCCGATGGCACGAAAAAGAGCGTGGGGGTGATCCTGCCCTCGTCACTGCGCTTCAACACCGGCGAGCCCGAGGTGATGGAGCTGGTGGAAGGTGTATGCCGCGTCAAGTTTGCCGGCAGCGACAACTGGTTGCCTTACAGCGCAGGGCAGTCGTTCAAGGTGCCGGGTAAGTCGTCGTTTGACATCGAGGTGACGCAGACCTTGCATTACGTCTGCCACTTCGGCTGAAACCTTAGCGACCTCGGCGCACCCGCAAGAGTTCGTCGAGGATCAAGAGCACCGCACCCACGGTGATCGCGCTGTCGGCCACGTTGAACGACGGGAAGTAGTACTTCGCGCCCCAGTGCACCTGGATGAAGTCGACCACGTAGCCGTGCAGCATGCGGTCGATCACGTTGCCCAAGGCGCCACCGAGGATCAGCGACAAGGCCCAGGCAAACATCTTCTGCCCGCCATGGCTGCGCAACATCCAGACGATGAAGATGGCGGCCGCAAAACCCAGGCCGATGAAGAACCAGCGCTGCCAGCCTGATTCACTCGCCAGGAAAGAAAATGCCGCGCCGGTGTTGTGCGCCCGCACGATGTTGAAGAACGAGGTGACGTAGCGGCTGTCACCGTACTGGAAGGACTGCAGGATCAGCGTCTTGGTGATCTGGTCGAGCACGATCACGATCAGCGCCACGCCCAGCCAGGGCCACAGACTGCTGCCGGATTTCTGGAATGCCATGCTCAGGCCGCCTTTCGTTGTTCACCGCTGCCGAAAAGGTTGCTGGTGCAGCGGCCGCAAATCGTGGGGTGGGCTGCGTCAACGCCCACGTCATCGCGGTAGTGCCAGCAGCGCTCGCATTTCTGCGCCGCCGACGGCGCCACGCCAACCGCCAGCGCGTCGCCTGCGATCAAGCCGGCCAGCGAGGTGATGGTGACGAATTTCAGGTCGTCGCCCAGCGTGGCCAGCAGCGCATGGTCTGCCGCATTGGCCGTGATGCTCAACGTGGCCTGCAGTGACGAACCCACCTTGCCGTCGCCCCGCAAGGCTTCGATCTCCTTGTTGGCCACGTCGCGGATCTCGCGGATGCGCGCCCACTTGGCCAGCAGCGCTTCGTCGGGTGCATCAAACGTCGAATACACCTCAGTGAAGATCGACGGCGACTGGCCCGGCGCAAACACCTTCCACGCTTCTTCGGCCGTGAAGCTCAGGAACGGCGCCATCCAGCGCAACATCGCATGCGTGATTTGCCACAGCGCCGTTTGCGCGCTGCGCCGCGCGAGCGACTTGGGCGCAGTGGTGTACAGACGATCCTTCAGGATGTCGAGGTAGAACGCACCCAGGTCTTCGCTGCAATACACCTGCAGCTTGGCTACCACCGGGTGGAATTCGTAGACCTCGTAATGCGCCAGCACCTCGGCCTGGAACTGGGCGGCGCGCGCCATCGCGTAGCGGTCGATCTCCAGCATCTCGCTCACCGGCACGGCATCCTTGCCCGCATCGAAGTCGCTGGTGTTGGCCAGCAGGAAGCGCAAGGTGTTGCGGATGCGGCGGTACGAATCGACCACGCGCTCCAGGATCTTCTTGTCGATGGCCAGGTCGCTCGAATAATCGGTGGCCGCGCACCACAGGCGCAAGATCTCGCCACCGAACTTCTCGGCCGATTCGCCCAAGGGCATGTAGTTGCCCAGGCTCTTGCTCATCTTCTTGCCCTGGCCGTCGACCGTGAAGCCATGGGTCAACAGGCCGCGATACGGCGCGTGGCCTTCCATCGCGCAGGCGATCAGCAGCGACGAGTGAAACCAGCCGCGGTGCTGGTCGTGGCCTTCGAGGTAAAGATCGGCCTCGGGGCCGCTGTCGCTCGTGGTGCCCGGGTGGCTGTGGCGCAACACGTGGAAGAAGGTGGAACCCGAGTCGAACCACACATCGAGGATGTCGTTGCTCTTGGTGTATTGCGCCGCAAGCTCGGCGCCGAGCACCTCTTCAACCGTGAGCTTCGACCACGCCTCCACACCACCCTGCTCCACCACGCTGGCCGCGCGGTCGATCAAGGCCAGGGTGTCGGGGTGCAGCTCGCCGGTTTCCTTGTGCAGGAAGAACGGCAATGGCACGCCCCAGTTGCGCTGGCGGCTGATGCACCAGTCGGGCCGGTTGGCGATCATGTCGTGCAGGCGCGCCTTGCCGTTCTCGGGGTAGAAGCTGGTTTCTTCGATCGCATCGAGCGCGGTCTGGCGCAGGGTCTTGGCGGGTTTCTCGTTCGCGAACACACCCACACCTTCGTCCATGCGCACGAACCACTGCGCGGCGGCGCGGTAGATCACCGGTGTCTTGTGACGCCAGCAGTGCGGGTAGCTGTGAACCAACGTCGACGTGGCGAACAAGCGCCCCGCGTCGCGCAGCGCATCGGCCACCAGCGGCGCGGCCTTCCAGATGTTCTGGCCGCCGAACAGTGGCAGGCTCATCTCGTACTGGCCATTGCCCTGCACCGGGTTCAGGATGTCGTCGACGGCCAGGCCATGCGCACGGCAGGAGTTGAAGTCTTCGATGCCGTAGGCCGGCGCCGAGTGCACGATGCCGGTGCCGTCGTCGGCGGTGGCGTACTCGGCGGCGTACACCGGCGAGAGGCGGTCATAGCCGGGGTCGACGTGCGCCAGCGGGTGGCGAAAGTTCAGGCCTTCGAGTTGAGCGCCCAGCGTGGTGGCGATCACCTGGCCTTCAACGCCGTAGCGCGCCAGGCACTTCTCGACCAGTGCGCTGGCCAGCACCAGCAAGCCGCGCTCGGTGTCGACCAGCGAATATTCAATCGCCGGGCCGACGTTGAGCGCCTGGTTGGCGGGGATGGTCCAGGCGGTGGTCGTCCAGATCACCACGAACGCGTCTTTGGCGATCGAGGGCAGACCGAACGCGGCGGCCAGCTTCGCGGGCTCGGCGGCGAGGAATGCCACATCCACCGTCTGCGATTTCTTGTCGGCGTACTCGATCTCGAACTCGGCCAGCGAAGAATGGCAGTCGAAGCACCAGTAAACCGGCTTGAGGCCGCGATAGACAAACCCGCGCTCGATGATCTTCTTCAGCGCGCGGATCTCATTGGCTTCGTTGCCGAAATCCATGGTGCGGTACGGGTGCTCCCAGTCGCCGAGCACACCCACACGCTTGAAGTCGGCCATCTGCTGCGCGATCTGCTCGGTGGCATAGGCGCGGCTCTTGGCCTGCACGTCGGCGCGGCTCAGGTTGCGGCCGAAGGTCTTTTCGATCTGGTTCTCGATCGGCAGGCCGTGACAGTCCCAGCCCGGCGTGTAGCGCGCGTCCATGCCCTTCAACTGGCGCGCCTTGACGATCATGTCTTTCAGGATCTTGTTGGCCGCATGGCCCACGTGCAGCTGGCCGTTGGCATACGGCGGGCCGTCGTGCAACACAAAACGCGGCGCGCCGTGGCGGGCTTCGCGCAGACGCTTGTAGATGCCGTTGTCGGCCCATTCCTTCACCCAGCCGGGCTCGCGCTTGGGCAGGTCGCCGCGCATCGGGAAGGGGGTGTCGGGCAGATTCAGTGTGGCCCGGTAGTCGGTGGTGGAAGCGGTGGTTTTGTCGGTCATGGCGCTTGCGCGCCGCTTGGGCGCGCCTGAGAAGGTGGTGGCCGGCCGATGGCAACGAATGAAATGGCCGGAGCTCGCGAAGTGATCGGAGCGAGCTTTAAATTCGGTCGCGCGTGGTCTGGCGGCCCTGGGCGGCGTGCGCGGCCAGAAACTCCTGCGCATCGACAACGTCTTGACGGATGGCGACCATCAAGGCATCGAGCCCGTCGTAGCGGGCTTCATCACGCAGTTTGTGCAGCAGTTCCACGCGCACGATTTTACCGTAGCCCCCCTCGGTGCCCAGGTGGGCAGGCCAGTCAAGGCAATAGGTCTCGAGCAGCACGCGGCCGCTGTCGTCGACGGTGGGCCGCACGCCCAGGCTGGCCACGCCACCGATCGGCTCATCGACCAGGCCGTGCACACGCACGACAAAGATGCCCATGGCCGCCGAGCGGGCGTGGGCAAAGCGCAGGTTCAGCGTGCGAAACCCGAGGTCGCGCCCGAGCTTCTTGCCGTGCACCACATGGCCGCTGATGCTGTAGGGCCGGCCGAGCAGCGCCGCCACCTGGGCCATGTCGCCGGCGGTCAGCGCCTCGCGCACGGCCGAGCTCGACACCCGCAGGCCGTGCACCTCGTAGCTGTTCATGCGCGCCACGTCGAAGCCCTGGGTGGCGCCGGCCGCGTCGAGCATGGCGTAGTCGCCGGCGCGCTTGGCACCGAAGCGGAAGTCGTCACCCACCAGCACATAACGCGCGCCCAGGCCCTTCACCAGCACGTCTTGGATGAAGGATTCGGGCGACTGCGTGGCCAGGGGCTTGTCGAAACGCAGCACCACCACCTGGTCGATGCCGCAACGCTCCAGCTCGCTGAGCTTGTCGCGCAGGGTCGCGATGCGCGCGGGCGCCAGCTCGGGCTTGCCGGCCAGGCGCGAGAAGTAGTCACGCGGGTGCGGCTCGAAGGTCATCACGCACGAGGGCAAGCCGCGGTGCTGGGCCTCGGAGCGCAGCAGCGCGAGCATGGCCTGGTGACCGCGGTGCACGCCATCGAAGTTTCCGATGGTGAGCGCGCAGGCCTTGGCGATGTCTGGGTGATGAATGCCGCGGAAAACTTGCATGAGGGCCGATTATCGGGGGCTGACGGCTTCAGGCCCGCTGAGCCAACGCCACTGCCCTGGGGTCAGGTCCGCCGGCAGTGTGAGCGCCCCAAAAGCGCTGCGGTGCAAACCTTCCACCCGGTTGCCCACCGCCGCCAGCATGCGCTTGACCTGGTGGTACTTGCCTTCGGTCAGCGTGAGCTTGAGCGTGAGTTCGCCCGTCACTTCACAGGCAGCAGCGGCCACGGTCGCCGGGTCATCGATCAGCTTCACGCCCGCCAGCAGGCGCTCGACTTGGTCGGGTGTGACGGGGTGCTTGCAGGTCACGTCGTAGACCTTGTTGAGGTGCTTCTTTGGGTGGGTGAAGCGGTGGATCAGCGCGCCGTCGTCGGTGAACAGCAGCAGGCCGGTGGTGTCTTCATCGAGCCGGCCGATGCTCTGCAGGTCACGCCGGCGCAGCGGCACAGGGAGCAGGCTGTACACGCTCATGTGGTGCTTGGGCTTTTGCGAGCACTCCACACCCTGAGGCTTGTTCATCACGATCAAGGCCTTGGCATGGTACGGCCAGGTTTCGCCGCGCACCGTGACCACCAGGCCCTCGGGGCTCAGCTCTTCGAACGGGTCGTCGTGCACCTGGCCATTGATCTTGACGTGGCCTGAGGCGATCAGGCCCTCACATTCACGGCGTGCGCCAAAACCTTGGGAGAAGAGGATTTGCGAAAGTTTCATCAGGGGCGGGATTATCCCTGCACCACTGACGTTACTGGTGCAGCTCCAGCAACACCACATGGTTCTCGGCCGCAGGCCAGGCGATGCCGGCGATGCGCTCGCCATTGAACTCGCCCACCACCGTGCGGCCGGCGGTGTCTGCCACCTTCAGCTTGGCCGAGGCCACGCTGGCCACACCCACGTTGATGCCAGCCGGCGGGCTCTTGCCGTCGAGGCTGATCTGGTCGCGGGGCAAGCTGTAGTAACCGCGCGGGCGTGTCATCGTGACCACGGCCTTGGCGTCCTTGTCGGCCTCGGCCAGGCGCGCGGCGCGCATGTTGACGAGGCTGGATGAGCGCACGAAGGGTGAGCGGTAAATGTGGGTGACGGCATAACCCGGCGCAATGACCACGAACTCGTGGCGGGCTTGCGCATCGGCGTTGAACGGGCCCCACATGCCATCGGCGCCCACGGTCTTGCGGTGCAGCGCCGCGCCCAGGCGCTCGCCGGTGGCCGCATTCGTGGCGTAGACCTCGACCGTGGCGCCCACCAGCGGCAGGTTGGTGGCGTAGCCGCCCTGCACGTTGTTCAGCCCCAGGCCCGAGACCTTGCCGTTGAGCACGACCCGCGCTTCGGGTGTGATGGCCAGTGTGGCTGGCGCCTGGCCGGTGATGAAGCGATAGGCCTGCTCGAAGGCCTTGGGGCTGAACGAAGTTTCGCGGTGGTCGATGCCGGCGATCACCACGTTCTGCGCGCCCTTGAGCGCCGGCCCGTCGAACGTGACGTTGGTGGGTTTGCCTTTGGCCCCGAGAAAGGCGCCATCGGGCTGGGCGTACAGGTCGTTGTTGTCGGAGCGGATCGTCATCCACTTCACGCCGGGCGTCACCTCGTCGCCGTTCGGCCCCTTGGGCGCGTTCAGGCCCATCAGGAAGGGCCCGGCGCCATTGAATTCGTTGCCCGGGTTGTTCTCGGGGTCGGCACGCACGCCGTGGTTGGGTGTGCCGCCCAGGATGGCGTGCGACACCTTGGCCGCGCCGCCGCCGTTGGCGATGTAGTTGCGGATGGCATTGCCGCCGCGCGAGTTGCCGTACAGCACCACCTGGCTCGCACCCGTGGCCTGGAGCAGCTTGTCGACCTCGGCCGCCAGGTACTGCATGTGTTCGGTGGTGGACGTGCGGCCGTCTTGTGGCTTGCTGTCGGTGTCACGCGCCAGCGGGTACGGCAGGTCGATCGCATGCAGGCGCTCACGCGGCCAGCCATTGGATTCGAAGCGCCAGACGGTGGTGTGCCACAGGGCTGCGGTGTCGCCGTTGCCATGCACGAACACGATCGGTGGCGTGGCGGTCGCCACGGGGGCGTTGGCGCACGAGACGAGCAAGGCGGTGCTGGCCACGGCAGCCAGCATCAAGGTTCGGCGGATGTTGTTCATGATGTGTCTCCTGAGTGCCTCGTTCTAGCATGCGGGCTCTAGATAATGCCGCTGGTGATTCCCCCCTCTTACCGAACCACCATCGCCGCGCTAGCCACCGGCCAACTCATCGCCTGGGCCGCCTTGTTCTATGCGTTCTCGTCGTTCGTGCTGCCGATGCAGCGCGAGTTCGGCTGGAGCAAGCCCGCGGTGATGGGCGCATTCACCCTGGGCATGACGATGTGGGGGCTCGTCAGCTACGCCGCCGGCACCGCCATCGACCGAGGACACGGCCGCTGGGTGATGACGCTGGGCGCCGCGCTCGCGGGCGCGGGCTTTCTGCTGTGGTCGCAGGTCGACTCGCTGTGGCTGCTCTACCCGGCCTGGGCCCTGATGGGCGCGGCCATGGCGATGACTCTGTACGAGCCCGCGTTTTCGGTTCTGACCAAACGCTACCCCGACCACTACCGCCAGGGCATCACCTCGCTCACGCTGGTGGGTGGCTTTGCGAGCACGCTGTCGTTTCCGACGGTGGCCTGGCTCATCGCCACCTGGGGCTGGCGTGTGGCATTGGTCGTGATCGGTGTCACGTTGCTGTTCGGCGTGGCGCCTTTGCATGCCTGGGCCCTGCGCGGGCCCGACACGCCCTCGCGTGCCCCGGCCCACGACGCCGCCGACGACGCCACACTGCACGAGGCCCTGCGCCACCGCTCGTTCTGGCTGCTCACCACCACCTTCACGCTTTACGCCTTTGTCTCGGCTGCGCTGTGGGCGCACATCATGCCGGCCTTCGTGGCCAAGGGCACCAGCGAAGCGCAGGCCCTGGCGGTGGTGATGTGGGTGGGCCCGGCGCAGGTGGCGGGTCGGGTTGTGTACTTGTGGCTGGGCCGCTACGTCACCCCGCGTGCACTGGGGCTGTGGGTGCTGGCGGGCACACCGGTATCGCTGGCCGTGTTTGCGCTGGCCGACCACTTGGCCGGGCTGCTGGTGTTCGCGATGTTGTTCGGTGTGGCCAATGGCCTCAGCACCATCGTGCGGGGCAACGTGGTGCCCGAATACTTCGGCCGCGAGCACGTGGGACGCATCAGCGGCGCGATGTCGGCCATCGCCTTGATGTCACGCGCCGCGGCGCCCCTGCTGGCCGCCTGGCTGCTGCTGGCCGTGCCGGGCTACCGCGAGGTGATACTGGTGCTGGCGGCGCTGGGACTGGGCTCGTGGGTGGCGTTTGTGTTGGCGAAGCCACCTGCGCGTTGAGCGATCACTCGACTATCAGTGAGTAGCGCCCTCAAGGGCGTTTCTCCAGCGTCATCACGTCGTTCTCACGTCTCATCTGAAAGCGCGTGAGAAAGCTGTTGCCCAGCAGGATGTAAGGCATCGGCGCCGGGATCACCATGGCTTCGACGTTGTAGACCTGCACGTCGCCGATGCGCACCGAGGTGAGCATCACCCGGTGCACGGGCACCGTGCCATTGGCGGTGCTGGCCATGCCGCGCTGGCCATCGCGGTACTTGATGCCCATGCGCTCGGCATCGGCCTGGCTCATCGACACATAGGTGGCCCCGGTGTCGACCACGAATTCGGCCGCCCGCCCGTTGATCGAGCCGCCGGAGGAAAAATGCCCACCCGGCCCGGCCGGCATCACGATGCGCGAGCCCCCGCCTTCGCTGGCCACGCCACCCAGGTTGACCTGCGCGCCGCCCATCGGCACCGTGACCCGCTTGCCACCGAGCTCCACCACGGCGGCGTCGCCCGTCACGCTGACCAGCTTGACTCCCTGCACGGTGCTGCCCACCGCCACGGTGCGCGGGCTGCCGTCGATCATCAGCAAGGCCTTGTCGCCCAAGCGGCCGCTCATCGACACGGTTTGCGCGCCAGCGGCACTGGCCAGCAGCACCGACAACGCCGCGCTCCACAGCTGGGTGCGCATCAGTCGCGGAAGTTGTCGAAGGACAAAGGTGCGTCGGGCACTTCCTTGCGGATGAGTGCCATCGCAGCCTGCAGGTCGTCGCGCTTGGCGCCGGTGACGCGTACAGAGTCGCCCTGGATGGCGGCCTGCACCTTCATCTTGCTTTGTTTGATGAAGGTCTGAATCTTCTTGGCGGTGTCGGTGTCGATGCCGCTCTTGACGGTGATCAGTTGCTTGACCTTGTCGCCGCCGATCTTCTCGATCTTGGCCGTGCGGTCGAGAAACCGCACGTCGACGTTGCGCTTGGTCATCTTGGCCAGCAGGATGTCGAGCACCTGGCCGATCTGGAAGTCGCTGTCGGCGTAAATGGTCAGCTCTTTTTCCTTGAGGTCGACGCGAGATGACGACCCCTTGAAGTCGAACCGGGTGCCAATTTCCTTGGCGGTTTGGTCCACCGCATTACGAACCTCGACGAGGTTCGGGTCTAACACGGCGTCGAAGCTGGGCATGGGTCAAATCTCTGTCGGCTTAATAAGCGAAAATTCTGCCATGCAAATCGAGTCGGCCGTCAGCTTGAAACCCTATAACAGCTTCGGCTTGCCGGCTGTGGCGCAAACCTTGGTGCGC
This sequence comes from Rhizobacter sp., assembly GCF_031412075.1. Classification (GTDB taxonomy): domain Bacteria; phylum Pseudomonadota; class Gammaproteobacteria; order Burkholderiales; family Burkholderiaceae_C; genus Rhizobacter. The sequence goes on along the minus strand of NZ_JANOCG010000364.1, from coordinate 3,016 downwards.
ATCACCGGTGACGCCGATGTGCGCCGTGTGGTCGACCACGCGCAACTCGGGCGCTCGCCCAAGTTCATCCTGGGCGGGGGCAGCAACATCATCCTCACGCGCGACATGCCTCAAGTCGTGCTCAAGGTCGAGGTGATGGGCAAGCGCCTGCTCGAAGAACGCGCCGACGCCTGGATCGTCGAAGCCGGCGCCGGTGAAAACTGGCGCGACTTCGTGGCCTGGACGCTGGCCCAGGGCCACCCGGGCCTGGAAAACCTCGCTTTGATCCCCGGCACGGTGGGCGCATCGCCGGTGCAAAACATCGGCGCCTATGGCATCGAGCTGAAAGACCGCTTCGAGTCGCTCGACGCGGTGGACCTGCTCACCGGCCGCACCGTCACGCTGGACGCCGAGACCTGCGCCTTCGGCTACCGCGACAGCGAGTTCAAACGTTCGCTTGCCGGGCGTGTGCTGATCACCCGGGTGCGTTTCCGCCTGCCCAAACCTTGGCAGCCCGTGCTGGGCTACCTGGAGCTGGAACGCAAGATGACCGAGACCGGCACCTTCACGCCCACACCCCAGCAGGTGGCCGACTGGGTCTGCGCCATCCGCCGCGCCAAGCTGCCCGATCCCTCTGTGGTGGGCAACGCCGGCAGCTTCTTCAAGAACCCGGTGGTCACGCCCGAACAATGCCGCGACATCATCGGCCGCGACCCGGAGGTCGTGCACTACCCCATGCCCGACGGCAGCATGAAGCTGGCGGCCGGCTGGATGATCGATGCCTGTGGGTGGAAGGGCAAGACGGTGGGTCGCGCGGGGGTCTACGAGAAACAGGCGCTGGTGCTGGTGAACCGCGGCGGCGCCATCGGCTCCGAGGTGATGACGCTGGCGCTGGCGATTCAGGAAAGCGTCTACGGGCGTTTCGGCATCCGGCTGGAGACGGAGCCGGTGGTGGTCTAGGGTTTCGCCCCGGCCTCGAACCAGCGCTTCACCAGGTCACGCTCCTCGGCTGTCATCTGCGTCGCGTTGTTCATCGGCATCAGCTTGAGCACCACCGCCTGCTGGTACACCGCCTGCGCATTGCGCACCAGCAACTCGGGTGTGTGCAGCTGGATCGCCTTGCTGGCGAGCTGCTCGTTGTGGCACATGGTGCAGCGTTGCGCCATCACTTGCTGCACCTGGGCGAAGGCAGGCGGCCTGCTGACGGCAGCCGTAGCCGGTGATGCTGCCGGCATCGACGCGGTGACCACCCCCGCCAGCAGCACCGCGCCCACGATCGCATAAGCCCAGGGCACCGGTTGCCCCGTCGCCAGCGCCTTGTGCCGCAACACGAACGACTGCCGGATCAAGGCGCCCGACAACATCATCACCACCAGCACCACCCAGTTGTAGGGCCCGCTGTAAAGAAAACCGTAATGGTTGCTGAGCATGGTAAGGATCACCGGCAGCGTGAAGTAAGTGTTGTGCACGCTGCGCTGCTTGCCGCGTTTGCCGTGGATCGGGTCCACCGGCAACCCTGCCCGCAAGGCCGCCACCACTTTGCGCTGGCCGGGGATGATGACCATCAGCACGTTGCCGCTCATGGTGGTGGCAATCATCGCGCCCACCAGCAGGAACGCTGCACGCCCGGCGAACAGGTGGCACGAGAGCCACGACGCGAACACGATGAAGCCGAACACCAGCAGGCCGACGATCACATCGCCGTTCTTGCGCTGGCCGAACACGCGGCAGATGCCGTCGTAGATCGCCCAGAACGCGACAAAGAAGCCGAGCGAAGTGGCAATTGCTGCGGCCGGCGACCAGTCGAACACGTTCTTGTCGATCAAAAAGGTGCTGGCGTTGGCCAGGTAGAGCACCGTGAACAAGGCAAAGCCGGTGAGCCAGGTGGAGTAGCTCTCCCACATCGACCAGTGCAGCTTCTCCGGCAACTGGGCCGGCGACACCGGGTACTTCTGCTGGTGATAGAACCCGCCGCCGTGCACGGCCCACAGCTCGCCGCCGATGCCCTTGTCGCGCGCCTTGGCGTCTTGGGGTGGCGTGAGGCCGTTGTCGAGCGCGACGAAGTAGAACGAGGCGCCGATCCAGGCGATGCCGGTGATCACATGGGCCCAGCGCAGCAGCAGGTTGAGCCAATCGAGCAGGTAAGCGTCCATCGGGGTCTTTGTGTATACAGTTCAGCTGCCGCGGTAGGTGGAGTAGGCCCAGGGGCTGGCGAGCAATGGCACGTGGTAGTGCGCCAGCGGGTTCGCCAGGCCGAAGTCGATCGGCACGGCGTCGACAAACGGCGGCTGGGGCAAGACCACGCCGCGGCCACGAAAGTAGTCCGCCACCTCGAACAACAAGCGGTAGGTGCCCGTCATGAAGCTGCTGTCGTCGAGCAAGGGGGCGCCGGCGCGGCCATCGTGGTTGAGGGCCAGCTGCTTGATGAGCGTGGGTTGCCCACCGTCCATGCGGTACAGCGCGACCAGCATGCCGGCTGCCGGGCAGCCGTTCATGGTGTCGAGCACATGCGTGGTGAGTTGGCCCATGGTGACCCTGCCTTCAAAAACGGGTTGCAAAATCTGTTGCAAAAGGAGTTGCAAGAGCAGCGAAAGTGTATACAGTTTGCTGCACATCGAGAAGCCGATTTCGACATGCCACGCGCCACTCCCCTGCACGCCATTCGACCCGTGGGTCGCGCCCCAAGCGCCCGTGCCAAGGCTGGCAGGAAGCAAGTTCCGCGCGCAGCGGCCTCACTGGCCGAAGACGCCAGCCTGCATACCACCACCCGGCGCATCGCCGAGTCGATCACCTCCGCCATCGTCGAGAGGCGGCTAATGCCCGGCACCAAGCTGGCCGAGCAGAAGATCGCCGACATCTTCAAGGTGTCACGCACCATCGTCCGGCAAGCGCTGCACCAGTTGAGCCGCGACAAGCTCGTCACGCTGGAACAGGCGCGCGGCGCGCGGGTCGCCCAGCCGAGCGTCGAAGAGGCACGCCAGGTGTTCGAGGTGCGCCACATGCTGGAGTCGGCCATGATCAAGCGCGCCGCCAGCCA
>NZ_JANOCG010000363.1:0-14539 GCF_031412075.1 Rhizobacter sp. | reverse complement strand
CACACGCTGCACCCGCGCCATCACGGCGGCAAAGTCGACCGTGCCGTGCGCATCACGCACACCCAGCGCACCGGCCTTGCGGATCTGATGCGCAAGCTTGGCCGAGCGGATCAGCGCCTTGCTCGGCACACAGCCGAAGTTGAGGCAGTCGCCACCCATCTTGTGGCCTTCGACCAGGGTCACACGCGCCTTCACGACAGCAGCGATGTACGAGGTGACCAGCCCGCCCGAGCCGGCGCCGATCACCACGATGTTGCGGTCGAAGCTCTTCGGCTTGGGCCACTTGGCGTAGACCTTGCGCGCCTTGAGCCAGTTGGCAACCGCCTTGCCGATGAGCGGGAACACGCCGAGCAACGCGAAGCTCAACAGCAGCCCCGGCGACACCACGTCGCGCAGGCTTTGAATGGCGGCGAGCTGGGTGCCGGCGTTCACGTAGACGGCGGTGCCCGCCAGCATGCCGAGCTGGCTGACCCAATAGAAGCGCCGTGCGGGAATGGGCGTCAAACCCATCACCAGGTTGATCATGAAAAAGGGGAACACCGGCACCAGGCGCAGGGTCAGCAGGTAGAGCGCGCCGTCTCGTTTCACACCTTCGTTGATGGGCGCGAGCTGCTTGCCGAAGCGGCCTTGCACGCTGTCGCGCAACAAATAGCGCGAGGCCAAAAAGGCGAGAGTGGCCCCGATGCTCGACGCAAACGACGCCAGCAGCAGGCCCACCCACAGGCCGAACATGGCGCCGGCCGCCAGTGTGAGCACGGTGGCGCCGGGGATCGACAGTGCCGTCACGGCCACGTAGACCACGAAGAAGGCCGCCAGCGTGACCCCCGGGTTGGCTTGGTATTGGGCGAGCAGGCTGTCTCGGCTGGCCTTGAGCGAGTCGAGCGTGAGCAGGCTGCCCAGCTCGTAGTGGCGGTAGAGCAGCACCACCAGCACCAAGACCACCGCCGCGGCGGCCCAGCGCAGCGCTTTGGTCAACGGCGCCGCCATCACGCGGCCTTGGCGTCGAGCGCCCCGCCGCAGCTGCTGCCCTGGCCGGCGGTGCAGCCATAACAGTGGTCGGCCACGCGGATGCGCTCACCGGCGGCGCTGTGCGCGAGCAGGTCACGCAGGTGCGCCCGGCCTTGGCCGTTGAGCCGCGCATGCAGGCCCAGCATCTGGTTGAAATCGCAGTCGTACAGGTCGCCCTGGTAATCGACGCTGAGCATGCTGTTGCACATCACCGTGCCCAGGTTCTCGGGGCGGTAGGCGCCCTTCAGCAGCTGCATGTAAGTCTGGAACGTGCCCTTGGAGACCAGCGTGCTGCCAAAGCGCTGAATCGGCATGTTGGTCAGCGCAAACAGCTGGTTGAAACGAATGCCGAAGTGTTCACCCAGCTCGCGCTTGTAATCGGCCTCCAGGGCCGCCTGAGGTGGCGGCAGCGCCGGGCCTTGCGGGTTGTAGACGAGGTTGAGCGTGAGCCCCGAGCCGTCGAGGCCATAGCCCAGCGCATTGAGCGCCTGCAGCCCGGCGATGCTGCGCTCGAACACACCGTCACCCCGCTGGCGGTCGACGTTGGCCACCGAATAACAAGGCAGCGAGGCCACCACCTCCACGCCTTGCCCGGCCAGAAACTCGGCCAGACCCTCTTGCCCCGGCTCCGACAGGATGGTCAGGTTGCAGCGGTCGATCACCTTCACCCCCAGCGCGCGTGCGGCCTGCACCAGGCGGCGAAAGTGCTCGTTCAACTCGGGGGCGCCGCCGGTCAGGTCGAGCGTTTCAATGCGCCGCTCGCGCAGCACGGCCAGCACCAGGTCGACCGTCTCGCCGTCCATCATCTCGGTGCGCTGCGGGCTGGCGTTCACATGGCAATGCAGGCAGCTCTGGTTGCAGCGGTAGCCGAGGTTGACTTGCAGCGTGGTCAAGGCAGCGCGGGCCAAGGGCGGGAAATCGGTCTTGGCGAGCAGGTGCAGGGTCTCGTGCATCGGTGGCGTCCGGGTGGGTTGTGGTGGGTGGGCACAGCATGGCCCACGCCTCGCATGATCGTTATGCCTCTTATTCGTTAAGAAGGCCCTAAAAATTACACCCACGGGAAAAATGTTTTGCGTTGCGGGACTTCGCCACATAAGGGCGACTTTCGCTGCCCAACTCGCGGCTTCGGGGGCGTGCAGGGGTCTGAGAATCATCTCCACGGGTGTAGACCCCGTTGGAGAGTGCATTGAACCCGGACCTGACCCTGCTACGAGACCAGATCGTCTTTCTGGAAGTGATTGACTCCCGGCACGTCGGCATGAACGCGGCGAAATACCGCGCCGCGGCTCGCCTGGCGCGCGACATCATCGAGCGCGACCTGGGGGGGTTGGCGATGCAGGCGTTTGTCTTCGACATGCTGCCCACGCTTCAGACGACCGCCGAAAACATCTACTTCGACAGCCACCGGCGCTTTGCAGACCTGGACGGAACCACCAACGCCAGCCGCGCCCAACGCCTGGCCGACCAACTGATCCACCGCGCCCGCTGTTGACGGGCCTCAGCTGCGGCGCAGCGCGGCGCACAGGCCTTCGGTGGTCTCGAGCGCCGCGCCCGCACCTGCCAGCTGGGCGTTGACCTCGGTTTCGATCTCGCCAGCACTGCGGCCTTCAGAGGGCCAGGTGCTGTGCCCGTCTTCGGCGACGCGCACGGTGTAGCCGAGTTGCAGCGCCGATCGGGTGGTGTTGGACACGCAGAACTCGCTCTGCAAACCGCACAGCACCAGCTCGGTCACACCGCGCGCCTTGAGTTGGGCATCGAGACGGGTGCCCTCGAATGAACTCGACGCATGTTTTTTCACGACCAGCTCCCCGGTCGCCGGCGCGAGCGCCTCGTGCAGTTGCCCGTGTTCAGTGCCCTCTTCAAAAGGCGAACCGGGTTCGTCGCAATGCTGGACGAACACGACGGGGTGGCCGCCCCCACGCGCGGCGACCAGCAAGGCGCTCGCATGGGCAAGCAGCCGTTCGGACGACGCAATCGGAGGGCAGCGCAGGCCGTCGAAAGCACCTCGCTGGACGTCGATGATGAGCAGCGCGCGCATGAGGGTTCCTGTCGGCGTGGGTTGAGCCGCCTAGGCTACACGTCCTTGGGCCGTCTCAGAGCCTGGGGCCGCGCGGCAAGCCGGCCTCGTCGTAATCCCTGCGGCGCACGTACCAGAGCCAGGCCCAGGCCAGCAGCGGCACCGACACCAGCGGCACGATCCATTGCCAGTGGCGCGCCATGAAGCCAGCGCCGTGGAGTGGCGAGGGCTCGGCCGACGCAGCAGGCGCCGGGTCGGGCTGCGCTCGCGGCGCCGGGGCCGTGACCGGTGGTGACGGTGGTGCCATGGGGCCCATCATCACCGCCTCGTTGAGGCTCACCCTCTCGGGCGCGGGCTTGGGTGCGGGGGGTGGTGCAGCAGGGGGCGGCGGGGCGGGAGTGGGAACTGGCTTGGCCGCTGGCGCCGGCGGTGGGTTGGGGGGTGGGGTCGGCGCCGCCGGAGCGGGCTTGAGGGCCGGCGCGGTTGCATTGCCACCAAAGGGCGCGGGCCGCGTGTCACCACCGCGCCGGAACAGGATCTTGTAGGCATTGACCTCGCAGGTGCCGATCACCTTCGCGCCCGGCGGCACAGGCGCATCGCCCGCCACGGTCTCAAGCGTGAAACCTCGGATGCTGGGGTCGATGCGCGCGGCCAGGGTGTTCTTCAACTGGTCGCAGGCGGGGGTTTGCGCCTGCGCGCCGCCGGCGACAAACATCGTTGCGGCGGCCAGCGCATGGCACAGGCTTGACGACGCTGGGTGCGATGAGCCGCCAGCGTTCAATCGGGGTTGGCATTCTTCTGGAGCCACGCTCATGCCCTCACTCTACCGTCACGCTCTTGGCCAGGTTTCTGGGCTTGTCCACGTCCGTCCCCCGTGCACACGCCGTGTGATACGCCAGCAGCTGCAGCGGGATCACGTGCAGGATGGGTGACAGCGCGCCGTAGTGCTCGGGCATGCGGATCACCGACAGGCCTTCGCCGGACTCGATGTGCGAGTCGGCATCGGCAAACACGAACAGCTCGCCGCCGCGTGCGCGCACCTCTTGCAGGTTGCTCTTGAGCTTCTCGAGCAGCGTGTCATTCGGCGCTACGGTGACCACCGGCATCTCGGCCGTGACCAGAGCGAGCGGGCCGTGCTTCAGCTCACCTGCGGGGTAAGCCTCGGCGTGGATGTAGCTGATCTCCTTGAGCTTGAGTGCGCCTTCGCAGGCGATCGGGTAATGCAGGCCGCGGCCGAGGAAGAGTGCGTTTTCCTTGCGCGCAAAGATTTCCGACCACGCAATGACCTGGGGCTCGAGCGCCAGCACGGCCTGCACGGCCACTGGCAAGTGGCGCAGCGCTTTCAGGTGTGCCAGCTCCTGGTTTTCAGTCAAGTGGCCTCGCACTTGCGCCAAGGCGAGCGTGAGCAGGAACAGGCCCACCAGCTGTGTGCTGAAGGCCTTGGTCGAGGCCACGCCGATCTCGGCGCCGGCACGGGTGATGTAGGCGAGCTCGCACTCGCGCACCATCGCGCTCGTGGCCACGTTGCAGATGGTCAGGGTGTGTTTCATGCCCAGGCTGCGCGCGTGCTTCAACGCGGCCAGCGTGTCGGCGGTTTCGCCGCTCTGGGTGATGGTGACGACCAGCGTGCGCGGGTTGGGCACGCTGTCTCGGTAGCGGTATTCGCTGGCGATCTCAACGCTGGTGGGGACCTTGGCGATGCTCTCCAGCCAGTACTTGGCAACCGAGCCGCTGTAGTAGCTGGTGCCGCACGCGAGGATGAGCACGTTGTCGATGTCTTTGAAGATGCGGTAGGCACCGTCACCAAAGAGTTCGGGCGAGATGCTCTCCACCGCGTCGAGCGTGTCGGCGATGGCGCGCGGTTGTTCGAAGATCTCTTTTTGCATGTAGTGGCGATACGGCCCCAGCTCGGCTGCGCCGGTGTGCACGAGCACCGTGCGCACTTCGCGCTCAACCGCCTTGAAGCTGAAGCGATCGCGCGAACGGGTGGTGACCCACACCTTGCCGAGCTGCAGATCGACCACGTCGCCCTCTTCCAGGTAGGCGATCTGGTCGGTGACGCCGGCCAGCGCCATGGCGTCAGACGCTAGAAAAAACTCGCCCTGGCGATCACCCGCGCCCACCCCCAGCACCAGCGGCGAGCCTTCGCGCGCGCCGATCACACGGTGCGGCTCGTCGCGGCAAAACACCGCGATGGCGTAGGCCCCGCGCAAGCGCAGCGTGGCCTGCTGCACGGCGGCGAGCAGGTCGCCCTCATACAGGTGGTCGACCAGGTGGGCGATGACCTCGGTGTCGGTCTGGCTGTCGAATGCGTAGCCGCGGGTCTTGAGCTCGTTGCGCAACTCGTCGTGGTTTTCGATGATGCCGTTGTGCACCAGGGCCACGCGGCCCGACGCGGCCGACTTGCCGACCGGGCCGGAGGAAAAGTGCGGGTGCGCGTTGTGCATCGCCGGCGCGCCGTGGGTGGCCCAGCGGGTGTGAGCGATGCCGGTCCCGCTTTGCACGTCGTCGGTGGCCACGCTGGTCTCGAGCTCGGCCACACGCGCAGTGCTGCGGGCGCGGCGCAGCTCGCCGCCTTGATGCACGGCCACGCCGCAGGAGTCATAACCCCGGTATTCGAGGCGCTTCAGGCCCTCGATGAGGATGGGGACGATGTTGCGGGTGCTGACGGCGCCGACGATTCCACACATGAATGAACTCCCCACAGGGCTTGAAAAGATGCGCCATGGTAGTCAGGAGGACTTGGCTGATGCTTGCAAGTTTGTTAAGGCAGAGAAATAATCCATCGCCAAACGATCGCACAGATTGAATATTTCATTTATGACGCTATGAAGGAATTAAATTCCGCCGTTTTGGGCCTGGACGACACCGATTTGCGGGTGCTCGAGCTTTTGCAACGCGACGCCTCGCTCTCCAACCAGGACCTGGCCGCCGCCGCCCACACCTCGCCGGCCACCTGCCTGCGGCGGGTGAAACGGCTGGTCGAGGCCGGGGTGATCGAGCGGCGGGTGGCGATTCTTTCGGCTGAAAAACTCGGCCCAGGCCTCACCGCGCTGGCCGAAGTCACGCTCGACCGGCAAGGCGCCGAGCACCTGGCGGCGTTCGAGGCACGGGCCGTGGCCGAGCCGGCGGTGCAGCAGTGTTATCGCGTTTCGCCCGGGCCCGACTTCATGCTGGTGCTGCAGGTGAGCGACATGGCCGCGCACCACGCGCTGGTGCAACGCCTCTTCACGCAAGACGCCAACGTGCGCAACGTCAAGACCTTCTTCAGCGTGCACCGGGCCAAGTTCGAGCCGTCGATCACGCTGCCTCGCGCAGCGCGGGCACCGGCTACTTCTTGAGGATCACCAGCCCCTTGAGGTATTCACCTTCAGGGAAGGTCACCGTCATCGGGTGATCGGGCGCCGCGCCGGTGCGGGCATAGATCAAGCCATCGGCATTGGCATCGAGCCCGGCGCCGGCCACGATCTTGTGGAAGAGGTCGGCGCTGATGCCTCCCGAACACGAATAAGTGAACAGCACACCACCCGGCTCCAGCAGCATGAAGGCCAGGCGGTTGATGTCTTTGTAGGCACGTGCGGCACGCTCGGCGTGGGCGGCGGTGGGCGCGAACTTGGGCGGGTCGAGCACGATGGCGTCATAACGCTCGCCACGTTGCAGCGCGTCGCGCAGCGTCTGGTTCACGTCGGCATCGAGCGCCGTGTGGCGCGAGGCATCGAAACCGTTGAGCGCCACATGCGCCGTGGCGCGCTCGAGCGCCGGTGCCGATGAATCGACGCTCGTCACGTGCCCCGCCCCACCGGACAGCGCGGCCACGCTGAAGCCGCCGGTGTAGCAATAACAGTTGAGCACCCGTTGAAAGCCGAAGTGGCGAACGGTGTCGGCGAACAGCTTGCGGCTGTCACGCTGGTCGAGGTAGAAGCCGGTCTTGTGGCCCTCGGCCACGTCGAGCGTGAGCTGCCAGTTGTGCTCGCGGATGGTGACTTCGGTGCTGCCCGCTCTTTCGTCACCACCGCGCAGCCAGCCTTTGACCTCGGGCAGGCCTTCGAGGCCGCGTGTGCTGGCGTCGCTGCGCTCGTAGAGGCGTGAGAGACCCGTCGCCTTGAGCAACAGGTCGGCGATGGTGGCCTTCCAGCGCTCGGCACCAGCGCTGAGAAACTGCACGCTCAGCGTGTCGGCATAACGGTCGACGATCAAGCCCGGCAGGCCATCGGCCTCGCCGTGGATCAAGCGCACGCTGTCGCTGGCAATCGGCAGGCGTTGGCGGATGGCCAGGGCTTGTGCGATGCGGCGCTCGAAAAACGCCGCGTCGATGCGCTCGGCCTCGTCAAAGCTCCACGCCCGCACACGGATCTGCGAGCTGGGGCTGAAGGCGGCCCACGCGAGAAAGCTGCCGTCGCGCGCGTTCACACGCACCGTCTCGCCGGGGTCGGCCTTGCCCGAGTGGATGCTGCTCTCGAAGACCCAGGGGTGGCGCTTGAGCAGCGAACGCTCCTTGCCTTCGCGCAGGGTGATGGATTTCATGGGGCCATTGTCGCCCGCCATCGCCCCGATGAATGGCCGCCTCAGTTGGCGCCCTCGGTGTCGTAGGCCACCACCGGCATGTCGAGGTTGCCCGGCACCGTACCGATGTGGGCGTGCCCCTTGCGCTGGTTGCGGATGTGCCCCTCGGCAAAGCCCTTGAAGTGGATGGAAGCCTCACTCACTTCCAGCGTGGCGACGGGCGAAGGGTGTTGAACGCCAGCGTTGACGCAAAGGGCGCAAAGGGAAAAGAAGAAAGAGACCTTCTCGCCTTCTTTGCGCCCTTGGTATTTCCTCTTGGCGTTCTTTGCGTCGACGCTGGCGTTCAACCGCTCCAACGCTGTGGCGGCATCAGGCGCCGCTCAAGGTGTGCGCTCAACGGCTACCCGCCGCGCTTCTTTGCGCGAGGGTGGGCTGCGTCGTACACCTTGGCGAGGTGCTGGAAGTCGAGCTTCGTATACACCTGCGTGGTCGTGATGTTGGCGTGCCCGAGCAGCTCTTGCACGGCTCGCAAGTCGCCGCTTGACTGGAGCAGGTGCGAGGCAAACGAATGCCGCAGCATGTGCGGGTGCACGTGGGTCGGCAAGCCGGCTTGCAGCGCACGCGCTTTCAACCGCGCACGCACCTGGCCCGCGGTGATGCGCTTGCCACGCTGACCGACGAACAAGGCGGCCTCGTCATGCGCCGCAATCTGGCCGCGCAGGCTCAGCCATTCGCGCAGCGCCTTGAGCGCGGGCTCACCCACAGGCACGCTGCGCCGTTTGCTGCCCTTGCCCAGCACGTGGGCGCTGGCATCGGCGGCGTCGACCCAGCCTGCCGCTTGCCCGCTGGCGTTGAGGTCCAGCCCCACCAGCTCGCCCACACGCAGGCCGCAGCCGTAGAGCAGCTCCACCATGCAGTGGTCGCGCGCGGCAATCACCGGGTTGCCTTGGTCATCGCTTTGTTCGGCCAACGCCACGGCCTGGTCGACCGACAGCGCCTTGGGCAGCGGCTTGCCGGCCTTGGGTGCACGCACGCCGTCCACCGGGTTCAACGCGACCAGCCCCTCGCGCCCGGCCCAGCGGTAGAGGCCACGCCAGGCCGAGAGCGTGAGCGCAATGCTGCGCGAGGCCAGGCCCTGTGAATGCAGTTGCGCCGCCCAGCGGCGAATGTGGTGGACTTGCGCCGCACGAATCGGCACGCCGGCATCGGCCGCAAACTTCTGCAACCGGGCGAGCGACTCGCCGTACAGGGCCAGCGTGCGTGGCGCGAGCCTTCGCTCGACTTCCAGGTGAACCAGATGCCGCCGAATGTCCTCGTCAACGTTCGTCAACGGTTCGGCGGCCATGGTCAGGTCACTTGACGGGCAACAGCCGCGCCAGCCCCGCGCTGGCGATCTCGCCGATGCGCGCGAGGAACTCGGTGCCCATGTCGGCGCTGAAGCGCGTGGGGTCGGGCGAGGCCAGCACCAGCATGCCGAAGGCCTCGGCCGAATCGCTGTGGCTGCGCAGCGGGATCAGCGCCATCGACGCGACCAGGCGTGCATCTTCCAGCCACGACGCCGCTTCGAACCCGGAGTTCACGCCGCAGTACGGAAAGCTCAGGCTGGACGCAAAACTGCGCGCGTCTTCGCTCACGCCCTTGGCAAACGCCAGCATGCCAAACGCCTCGGCTGCACCCCAGACACGGATGCCCGCCTGCGGGATCAGGAACTGGTGCTTCAACTCGGTGACCAGCACCGCCGGCAGGTCGCCAGGGTTGGTGGTGAGCATGATGGCGCGCGTCCACTTGTGCAGCTTGTCGGCGATGGCCACGTTTTCCTGCCCGTGGCGAATCATCTCGACGATGCGCTGCTCCAGGCCCTTGTGCTTGTCGCGCAGCATTTCCATCTGCCGCTCTTGCAGCGAGACGGCACGCTGGCCGTGCGGGCTGGTGATCTGGATGGCCGCCAGCAGCTCGGCGTGGCGCTCGAAGAAGCCGGGCGTGTTGGCCAGGTAGTTGGCGATGTCTTGCTCGGTGATGCCTTGGATGGTCACAGCTCAATTTCCCCTTCGTAAACGGTTTCGGCCGGGCCGGTCATCAGCACGTGGTTGTCTCTTTCACCATTGCCACCTTGCCACTCGATGCTGAGGCGGCCGCCTCGTGCATCGACATCAACTCGTGCGTCGAGCAGGCCCAGGCGAATGCCAGCCACCACGGCCGCACAAGCGCCGGTGCCGCAGGCCAACGTTTCGCCTGCGCCGCGCTCGTACACGCGCAGCCGGATGTGGCTGCGGCTCACGATCTGCATGAAGCCGGCGTTGACCTGGCGTGGAAAGTGGCGGTCTTGTTCGATCAGCGGGCCTTGGGTTTCGACAGGCGCGGTGTCCACATCGGCCACCACTTGCACGGCATGCGGGTTGCCCATCGACAAGACCGCCACGTTCACGCCGCTGTCGAGCGGCCAGAGTTCAAAGTCGCCTTGGCGGCGCGGCGTGGCGCCGGCCGCATCAAACGGCACACGGGCCAGATCGAAGATCGGCGCGCCCATGTCGACGGTCACACGGCCATCGTCTTGCAGTCGCAGCTCGAGCAGGCTGCTCACGGTGTCGACACGCAGGGTGGTCTTGTCGCTGAGGCCCTTGTCGCGCACGAAGCGCACGAAGCAGCGCGCGCCATTGCCGCACTGCTCGACCTCGTCGCCACTGCCGCCGTTGAAGATGCGGTAGCGGAAATCAACTCCCGGCGTGCGGCTTTTCTCCACCACCAGGATCTGGTCGGCCCCAACACCGAAGCGGCGATCGCCCAGCACACGGTACTGCTCGGCCGTCAGCTCGATGGGGGATTGCGTGGCGTCGAGCACGACGAAGTCGTTGCCCGCGCCCTGCATCTTGGTGAACCGCAATCTCATGTGCTGGATTATCGCCCCCCAGTCGCTTCGCTCCTGCCCCCAAGGGGCTCGTCCGCCTTGGGACGGCCCGGCGCCGGACTTATCGCCCCAGCACACTTTGTATTTGCTTCTCGATGGCCTCTTGATCGGCATCGCCCACATGCTTGAACACGACACGCCCTTCGCGGTCGATCAGGTACACCGCCGGCCAGTACTGGTTGCGGTAGGCCGACCAGGTGCGAAAGCCGTTGTCTTGCGCCACCGGGTAGCGGATGCCGTGGCGCGCGATGGCAGCCTGCACGTTGCCGGTGTCGCGCTCGAACGAAAATTCCGGCGTGTGCACACCCACGATCACCAGGCCCTGGTCGGCGTAGCGCTCATGCCAGCGGGTGAGGTGCGGCAGGGTGCGCACGCAGTTGATGCAGGCGTAGGTCCAGAAATCCACCAGCACCACCTTGCCACGCAGGCCCTGCATCGTGAGCGGCGGCGAGTTGAGCCAGGTGCTGATACCGGCAAACTCTGGCGCCGGTTCGCCCAGGCCCGCGCTGTCGCTCTGCGCTGCAGACGACGCCGGAGCCAGGTTCGACAGCCACGCCGCCGCCGTGGTGTCCCAGCCCCACTGCATGGCCGACGCGACCACGATCACCACCACGCCAAAGCCCTGGCGGATGCGCCCTGCGTGTTGCGCCAGCGAGCGTGTGCGCTGCAGAACCGCCTGCCCGCCATACGCAATGGCCAGCATGGGCACGGCGCTGCCCAGGCTGTAGGCGAGCAGCAGCGCGGCCGCCTGCGTGGTGTCGGTCTGCACCGCAATCAACGCCAGGATGCTGGCCAGCACCGGGCCGGCGCAGGGTGTCCACAGCAGGCCCAGCGTCAGCCCCAAACCCAGGCCGCCCCACGGCCCGGGTCGCATGCCGCGCTGCGCCGCCCAATTGGCAACACCCCCCATCGGCGCCATCACGCGCTCGAACAGGGCGGGCCACAACAAGAGCGCGCCGAACGCCCACAACACCACGATTGCCCCTTGGCGCAAGGCTTCTTGCGACACGCCCAGCACACGCACCGACGAGCCGAACAACAAGGCAGTGGCCGAGAAGGCCAGCACGAAGCCCAGCACGATGAAAAGCGGGCGCGAGCGCGAAGCCCGCACATCACCCACCGCCGCACCCAGCAGCAGCGGCAACATCGGCAGCACGCACGGGCTCGCCACGGTCGCCACACCGGCAGCGCCGGCCAAGCCAAGCTCCAGCACGGCCATCAACCCGGCGCGCGCAGCCAGCGCTGTGTCTGCCCGAAAAGGGGGATGCCCACATAGCCGCGCACCAGCAGTTCGCCTTGTGTGTCGGGTTTGGCCTCGAGCTCCACCTTGGCGCGGTAGGTCTTGGCGTTTTCGCGGTTGTAGATCTGGCCGCGCCAGGTGGTGGGGGGCGTGTCGCCTTCGTCGGGCAGCAGGTCGATCAACAGCTTCATGCCCAAGGCCGGGCGCGGGTCGGCCGGGGTCATGGGCTGGCCGTCGCGGCTCATCGAGTTGTTGGACAGCACCTTGGTCACGGTGCCGCACAGCGCGTTGCCGCAGGCCGCGATCTCGACTTCGAGGTTGCCGCTGGCGGTGATCCAGCGACCCCGTGGGTCGCCGGGGCCGAAAGGCACGGATTGCGCCGCAGCCAGGGGGCTGAGCAAGGCAGCACAGAGCGTGATGAACAGTGGGCGAATCAGCATGGTGGTCTCTCCATCCAGTCAAGGAGCCTGCATTGCACGCGGCGGCTGTGTGCGGCACATGTCGCCGTGTCGCGGCTGTGTCTCTGGCCGTGCGCCAGACAAAGAGCGATACAAACCCGCGCTGCCGGCGTCACCGATTGCCCTTAAGGTCACGCCATGGACACCCCCGATCACCTGCTGCTCGTCGACGACGACCGCCAGTTGCTGGAGCTGCTGCGCGAGTACCTGCAGGCCGCCGGCTTTCGCATCAGCAGCGCAGAAAACGGCGTGCAGATGCGCGCGGTGATGGCCTCGAACCGCATCGACCTGATCGTGCTCGACCTGATGCTGCCAGGCGTTGACGGCCTCACGCTGTGCCGCGACCTGCGCAGCCGCGGCACGGCCCACGTGCCGGTGCTGATGCTCACCGCGCGCAGCGACGAGGCCGACCGTGTGTTGGGCCTGGAGATGGGCGCCGACGACTACCTCGGCAAACCTTTTGCGGCACGCGAGCTGCTGGCCCGCGTGCGCGCGGTGCTGCGGCGCACCCGCATGCTGCCGCCTTCGTTGCAGGTGGTGGCACAGGCGCGCGCACTGGCCTTCGGCGACTGGCTGCTCGACACCACCGCACGCCACCTGCTCGATGCCCAGGGCACGATGGTGTCGCTGACCGGTGGCGAGTACCGTCTGCTGCGCGTGCTGCTCGACCACCCGCAACGTGTGCTCAACCGCGACCAGCTGCTCAACCTCACCCAAGGGCGCGACGCCGACCCCTTCGACCGCTCCATCGACCTGCTGATCAGCCGCCTGCGGCAACGCCTGCGCGACGACTCGCGCGAGCCGCGCTACATCAAGACGGTGCGCAACGAGGGTTATGTGTTTTGCGCCAATGTCGTGCCGCGCGAGGTGGCGCCGTGAGGCGGGCCGAGCACCGGGCCGCTCCCAAGCCGGCCCGCATCCCCACGGGGGATCGGCCGCGGTATTCAGTGGCCGAGGGGTTGTCATGATGCCGCAGTCGCTGTTCGGCCGCATCGCGCTCATCCTCATCGGCGCCCTGCTGATTGCGCATGCCCTCACCTACCTCGCCATCCTGCGCGAGCGCGGCGACCTGGCGCAAAACATGATGTTGGCCTACCTGGGCCGCGACGTGGGGGCTTCGGTGGCCATCCTCGACCGGGTGCCCGCCGCCGAACGCGCCGAGTGGCTGCCTCGCCTGGCACGGCAGAACTACCGCTACACGCTGCAAGCCCTGCCCTCCGCATTGCCGCTCGAAGGCGAGCTCCCGCAGCGGCTGGCAGCCGCCGTGACGAGCGAGCTGGGCGCCGCACGCGTGGGCCCGATGACACGCGCGGCCGAGGCCTGGCAGCTGCCCCTGCGCCTGGCCGATGGCTCGCCGCTCACGCTGAGCCTGAACCCGCCGCAGATGGGCGTCTCGCGCGGCACGCTGTGGCTGCTGTTGGTTCAACTCGCCGCATTGGTCACCGCGGCCTGGCTGGCCGTGCGGCTGGCGACACGGCCGCTGACCCAACTGGCTGCCGCGGCCGACGCACTCGGCCACGGCAGCCCCCAGCCGCTGCCCGAGCACGGTCCGCAAGAGGTGGTGCGCGCCGCCCAGGCCTTCAACACCATGCAACAGCGCATTGCCGATCACATCAGCGAGCGTGTGCACACGCTGGCCGCCATCTCGCACGACCTGCAAACCCCGCTCACCCGCATGCGCCTGCGCACCGAGCTGCTGCCAGAGGGCGCCACGCGCGACAAGCTGCTCGGCGACCTGGCGGCGATGCAGTCGCTGGTGGGCGAAGGGCTGGCCTATGCGCGCACGTCGCATGCATCGCAAGAAACCCCGCGCGCCATCGACCTCAACGCGCTGCTCGACAACCTGGTGTGCGAAGCCACCGACGCGGGCCAGCGCGCGCGCCTGAGCGGGCACCTGGCCGCCCCGCTGACCACCCGGCCGCAGGCGCTGCGCCGCGTGGTGGCCAACCTGCTCGACAACGCGCTCAAGTTCGGCGGCGAAGCCGAGGTGCGGCTCGAGACGGGAGATGGGCACGAGGTGCACATCGCGGTGCGCGACCCCGGGCCGGGCATTCCGGCGGCGCAACTCGACGCGGTGATGCAGCCCTTCGTGCGCGCCGAACCTTCACGCAACCGCGACACCGGCGGCACCGGCCTCGGCCTGAGCATTGCCAACCAACTGGCCGCCGTCCTGGGTGGGCGATTGCGGCTGCGCAACCTGCCCGAAGGTGGTTTTGAAGCGCGGCTCAGCCTGCCTCTCAAGTAAACGCCGGGCCGCCCCAAGTTTTCTTGACCCCTCGGGGGCGGGGGGGGGGCCCCCCCCCCCCGGGGGGAGAGGGAGAAGCCCGGGGCTACCCCACGGCGGGGGGTGAATCCCGTGTGGACCCACCCGGGAAGCGCCCGGGTGCGCCCGGAAAAGCCATAGAAAC
>NZ_JANOCG010000362.1:0-4050 GCF_031412075.1 Rhizobacter sp. | reverse complement strand
GCCCATGCCGTAGGCCGACAGCACGCCGGCCAGGGGGTGGGCGAAAACACGCGTCATGCCGAGTGCGTCGGCCACGCCGCAAGCGTGTTGCCCACCGGCGCCGCCAAAACATTGCAGCGTGTACGAGGTCACGTCGTAGCCACGCGCCACCGAGATGCGCTTGATGGCGTTGGCCATGTTGGCCACCGCGATCTGCAGCGCGCCGCTGGCCACCTCTTCGGCGCTGATGGGCCGGCCACTTGCCGCGCTCATCTCTTGCGCCATCCGGGTGAAGCGTTGCACCACCACCTCGCGGTCGAGCGACTCATTGGCCTGCGGGCCGAACACCTTGGGAAAGTGCGCCGGCTGGATCTTGCCCAGCATCACGTTGGCATCGGTGGTGGCGAGTGGCCCGCCGCGCCGGTAGCTGGCGGGGCCGGGGTTGGCGCCGGCCGACTCAGGGCCCACGCGCAGGCGCGAGCCGTCGAAGCTGATGATCGAGCCGCCGCCGGCCGCCACGGTGTGAATGCTCATCATCGGCGCGCGCATGCGCACGCCGGCCACCTGGGTTTCGAACGCGCGCTCGAACTCGCCCGCATAGTGGCTCACGTCGGTGGAGGTGCCGCCCATGTCGAAGCCGATCACCTTGCCGTGGCCGCTGTCGAGCGCGGTGCGCACCATGCCGACGATGCCGCCGGCCGGGCCGGAAAGAATCGCGTCCTTGCCCTGAAAACGCTGCGCTTCGGTCAGCCCGCCCGAGCTCTGCATGAAGTAGAGCCGCACGCCCGGCATCTGCTGCGCCACCTGGTCGACGTAGCGCCGCAGGATGGGCGAGAGGTAGGCGTCGACCACGGTGGTGTCGCCACGAGGGACCAGCTTCATCACCGGGCTCACCTTGTGCGACACCGAAATCTGCGTGAATCCGATCTCGCGTGCCAGCGCTTCCGCGGCCAACTCGTGCGTGGTGTAGCGGTAGCCGTGCATGAAGACGATGGCGCAGGTGCGCAGGCCGCTGTCATACGCCGCTTGCAACTGTGGGCGCAATGCGGCGATGTCGAGCTGCTGCACCAGCTCGCCGTTGGCGCCGACCCGCTCGGTGGCTTCGATCACCCGCTCGTAGAGCAACTCGGGCAACACGATGTGGCGCTCGAACAGGCGCGGGCGCGCCTGGTTGGCGATGCGCAGCGCATCACGAAAACCACGCGTGATGACGAGCAGCGTGCGGTCGCCCTTGCGTTCGAGCAGCGCGTTGGTGGCCACCGTGGTGCCCATCTTCACGCATTCCACCCGCTCGGGCGTGACCAGCTCGCCTGGCGCCAGGCCCAGCAGGCGGCGAATGCCCTCGACCGCGGCGTCGCGGTATTGCTCGGGGTTTTCGGACAGCATCTTCAGCGTGTGCAGCGTGCCGTCGGGCGCGCGACCCACCACGTCGGTGAAGGTGCCGCCGCGGTCGATCCAGAATTGCCAGCGTGTAGTGGTCATGGTGTTGCCTGACGAGTGACATACCCCAGCCAGAGCCCGTTCGCCCTGAGCCTGTCGAAGGGTGCGCGTAGCACGGCGCTGGCTCCCTTCGACAAACTCAGGGCGATCGGGAATACAGGCTCAGCCCGAACGGAACAAGGGGGATTGAAAGAATCGGTTGCTTGCATGAGGGTCAGCGCTGCACGCCCATCACGAGGTCGGGCAGCACGGTGACGATCTGGGGGAAAGCGGTGATCAGGATGATGCACACCACCAGGCAGCCGAAGAAAGGCAAGGCCGCTTTCGCGATGATGTTGCTGTCTTTGCCGGTCATGTTCTGCAAGACAAAAAGATTGAAGCCCACGGGCGGCGTGACCTCAGCGATCTCGACCAGCAGCACGACAAAGATGCCGAACCACACCAGGTCGAAGCCGGCCTTTTGCACCATCGGCAGCACGATCGCCGCGGTGAGCACGATCATGCTGATGCCGTCGAGCGCCGTGCCCATCACCAGGTAGACGACCACCAGGATGGCAATGAGGCCAGCCGGCGGCAGCTGCATCGCGTTGACCCACTCGGCCAGCTCGCGCGGGATGCCGGTGAAGGCCATGGTCTTGGCCAAGAAGGCCGCGCCGGCCAGCACGAAGGCGATCATGCAGCTGGTGCGTGCGGCACCCATCAGGCTGTCGCGAAAGTTGGCCCAGTTGAGCGAGCGGCTTGCCGCCGCCAGGATCAGCGCGCCCATGGCGCCGTAGGCCGCACATTCGGTGGCGGTGGCGATGCCCGAGATCAAGGCCCAGCCCACGAACACGATCAGCGCCGCGCAGGGGATGAGGTGGCGCGACTGGTACAGCTTCTCGCGCAAACTCGTCGCCGGTTCGGCGGGCGGCATCTTGCCGGGGTTGCGCGTGCTCCAGATCGCGATGTAGCCCGAAAACAGCAGCATCAGCAGCAGCCCCGGCAGAAAGCCGGCCAGGAAGACGCGGATGATCGAGGCGTCGGCCGCCACCGCATACACCACCATCGTGATCGACGGCGGGATCAAGATGCCCAGCGTGCCGGCCGTGGCCAGCGAGCCGAGTGCGATGCTTTCGTCGTAGCCACGCTTCTTGAGTTCGGGCAGGGCCACCTTGCTGATGGTGGCGCAGGTGGCCGCCGACGAGCCCGACACCGAACCGAAGATGCCGCAACCGAGCACCGTGGTGTGAAACAGCCGACCCGGCACACGCCCGAGCCAGGGGCTCAAGCCAGTGAACATCTGCTCCGAGAGCTTGGTGCGAAACAGGATCTCGCCCATCCAGATGAACAGCGGCAGCGCGGCCAGCTCCCAGCTGGCGTTGCTCTCCCAGAAGGCGGAAAAAAGGTTTTTGCCCGGCGCAGTGGTGGTGAAAAAAGCCTGCCCGACCCAGCCGCAAGCGGCCAGGGTCATGGCGATCCAGAAGCCGCCGGCCAGCAGCACGATCATCAGAACCAGCAGCACCAGGGCGGCGATGGCGTTGTCCATGGGGCTTCTTTCAGAGGTCAGATGAATAGTCGCCGGCGGCGTGCCGCTCGCGCGTCAGCCGCACGTAGGTGGGCTCGGCGCCCAGGCTCACCAACACCAGCTCGTCGACCACCGCGAGTAGCAACAGCAGCGCGCCGATGGCAAAGCTCGACTGCGGTATCCACATGGGCAAGGGCAACAGCCCCTGTGCGATGTCGTTGAAGCGCCAGCTCTCGAAGGTGGTGGCGCAGGCCCACCAGGCGAGGTAGCCGGTGGCCACCACACCCAGCACCAGGGAGGCGATCTCGAAGACACGGCGCGGCCCCGCCGACAGCCGCTCGATGAGCACCGTGACGCGAACGAAGTCGCCATGTTTGAACGCATGCGCCATGGTGAGAAAGGCTGCCGCTGCGGCCAGCCAGGCGACGATGTCGTTGGCCGCGCCGGTGGAGTGCCCGGCCATCCGCATCACGGTCTGCCAGATCATCAGCAACGCGATGGCGAGCACCGCGGCAGCCCCCAAGGCGCCGCCTCCCAGGTAAGCGGCGTCGAGCATGCGCCGCAGGCGGGTGGCCAGCGTTCGGGAGGGCCTGCCAGCGGCGGTCATCACGGTGCTCACGAGGGGCTCACTTGCGGTAGGCGTCGAGCACGGCTTGCCCGTCGGCGCCGGTGGACTTCACCCAATCGGCGGCCATGCGCTCGCCGACCGTTTTCAGCTCGCGCTTGAGCACCGCGCTGCTGCGGTCAACCGTCATGCCCTTGGCTTGCAGCTCTTTCAGGTAGGCGTCGTCTTTTTCGTCGCTGAGCTTCCAGCCGCGTTCGGCGGCTTTGGCGGCCACCGCCACCACGGCGGCCTGGCTGGGCTTGTCGAGCGCATCGAACGATTTCTGGTTCACCACCACCGCATTGCGCGGCAGCCAGGCGTTCACGTCGTAGAAATATTTCACCTGCTCGTAGAGCTTGCTGTCGACGCCGCTGGCGCTGCTGGTGAGAAAGTTGTCGACCGCGCCGGTCGCCAGCGCGGCCGGCAGCTCGGCCAGCTGGATGGTGATGGGCTGTGCACCCACCAGCTCGGCAATGCGCGAGGTGGCCGGGTTGTAGGCGCGCATCTTGGTGCCCTTCAGGTC
>NZ_JANOCG010000361.1:0-4573 GCF_031412075.1 Rhizobacter sp. | reverse complement strand
CCTTGAGGCGAACCGCTTCTTCGATCGCGATCTCGTCAAACGGGTTCATGCTCATCTTGACGTTGGCGATGTCGACACCGCTGCCGTCGCTCTTCACCCGCACCTTCACGTTGTAGTCAACCACTCGTTTGACGGCTACCAAGACTTTCATGGGGAACAACACTTTCTTCTGTTGAACAAAATCATCACAACTCCGTTCGGGCTGAGCCTGCCTGTCCTGAGCTGAGTCGAAGGGTCAAAGCCGCGCGGTGCACGGCGGGCCCTTCGACAGGCTCAGGGTGAACGGGAGAGGGCTTACTTCGCCGCCAGACCCAGGCGGTCAATCAGCAACTTGTCCTTGGCATAGGTCGCGATCGCCCACGACTTGTATTGCTCGCCGGTGCGGTACCACGGGTCCTGGTTCAGCTGGGCCAGCACCTCGGCATGCTTGGGGTCGTCCATGGCCTTCTTGAAGGCGTCGTGCAGGGTCTTCACCACGGCCGGGTCCATGCCCTTCGGGCCGACCAGTCCGTACGGCGAGTTGCCGACGATGTTGTAGCCCAGCTCCTTGGCGGTGGGCACTTGCGGCCAGCGTTTGGTGCGCTGTTCGCCGAAGGTGGCGAGCAGGCGCATCTGGCCGCCGTCGACAAACTTGTCCCAGCCCGAGGCATCGCTCGCGGCCATCACGTGGCCACCCAGCAGGGCCTGCATCAGGTCGGCGTTGCCTTTGAACGGCACGTGGTTGAACTCGACCTTGGCGTTGTTGGCCAGCTCTTCGAGCAGCAGGTGCGGGCTGGTGCCGATACCGGTGGAACCGAAGTCGATCTTGCCCGGCTGCTTGCGCGCGGTTTCGACATAGTCCTTGAAGCTCTTGTGCGGTGAATCGCTCTTCACGACAAAGCCGAAGGTGTAGCCCGACACGCCCATGATGAAGGTGAAGTCGTTGATCGGGCTCCACTGCACCTTGTTCATGTGCGGGATGCGCAGCATGCCCATCGGGTACTGCGAGATGGTGTAGCCGTCGGGCTTGGCGGTGAGCGCCATGGAGCTCGGGCCAAGGGTGCCACCGGCTCCGGGTTTGTTCTCCACGATGATCTGTTGGCCCAGGTGCTTGCTGGCCAACTCGGCCAGGGCGCGGTGGTGGCGGTCGGTCGAGCCACCGGCCGGCCACGGCACGATCAGGGTGATGGGTTTGCTCGGGAAGGCCTGCGCCAGGGCAGTGCCAAAGGGCGCGGCCAAGGCGGCGCCTGCGGCGGCGAGCATCAGGCCGCGGCGAATGCGCTGCACCATGATCTGGGACGATGTTTTCACGGTAAATCTCCGGTCGTGAGGGGGTTGTTGGATAACTGCTGCTGCATTACGGGGCGGTTCGATTCGCCTCTCGTTCTTGAAGTTCACGCCATTGCACCTTGCCCGAACCCGACTTGGGCAAGGAGGGCACGAACTCCACGATTCGCGGGCTCTTGTATGCCGCCATATGGTCGTGCGACCAGGTCACGATGTCTTGCTCGCTTACCCGCCCCTGAAATTCGGGCTTGAGCACGACCAGGGCTTTCACGGTTTCGCCACGCTTGGCGTCGCGTGAGCCGATCACGCAGGCCTCGTGGATCGCGGGGTGGCGGTACATGAGTGCTTCCACCTCCGCCGGCCAGACCTTGAAGCCCGAGGCGTTGATCATTCGCTTCAAGCGATCGACCATGAAGAAGTAGCCGTCTTCGTCGATCTGCGCCAGGTCGCCAGTGCGCAGGAAGCGCTTGCCGTCGAGCTCGATGAAGCTGTCTTTCGTGGCCTGGTCGTTGTTCCAGTAGCCGCGCATCACCTGCGGGCCGTGCACGATGATCTCGCCGGTTTCGCCCTGGGCCACTTCCTGCATCGTGGTGGGGTCGACCACACGCGAGTCGACGTCGAACACCGGGATGCCCAGGCACTGCTGTTTGGGCCGCTGCGGCGGGTTGATGTGGGTGGCGGCCATGGTCTCGCTCATGCCGTAGCCCTCCACATAGTCGAGCCCGGTCTTCTCTTTCAGCTTGGCGCAGATCGCCTGCGGCATGGCCGCGCCGCCGCCGCGTATGCCTTGCAGGCTGGAGAGGTCGTAGTCATCCAGCTTCGGGTTCGACAGGAAGTCGATCATCATCGTGGAGATGACCTGCCACACCGTCACGCGGTAACGCTGCATGCACTGCGCAGCGGCGTCGCGGTCCCAGCGCGGCAAGATGACGATGGTGCCGCCGATGTACAGCGGCCCGTTCATGCTGCCGGCCATGCCGGTGACGTGGAAGTAGGGCAGCACCGACAAATACACCGCGTCTTGCGTGCGGTTGAACCACTGCACGCCGCCGACCAGCGTGCTCATCACGCTGCGGTGGGTGTGCATGCAGCCCTTGGGCTGGCCGGTGGTGCCCGAGGTGTAGGGCATCACGCACAAATCATCGGGACCGGCGGTGAGCGGGCCGGGTGTCAGCCGGCGCGCGAGCACGTCGGCCCAGGCCACGGCGCCGGCATCGTCGAAGGTCTTGCGCGGCTCGGCCACGAACTCGGGCACGCGCAGGTCGGTGGGGCGCTTGAGGTAGTCGCTGTAGGTCGCGACGATCAGGTGTTTGAGGCCGCCCGCTTGGTTGTCGCGGTCGACCAGCGGGCTCATCTGCGCATACAGGTCTTGCGGCACGAAGGCGGTGGTGGCGCCAGCGTCTTTCACGTAGTGCCGCAGCTCGTCGGTCATGTTCATCGGGTTGACTGGCACGACCACCGCGTTCGCACGCAAGATGCCGTAATACGCCAGCACCCATTGCGGGCTGTTCTGCAGATACAGCAGCACCCGGTCGCCGGCCTTCACGCCGCATTCGTGCTGCAGGTAACCGGCAATGCGCTCGGCCTCGTCCTTGAATTCGGAGAAGGTGACCGGCGTGTCGTAGAAGACGATGAAGGGCTTGTCGGGGAAACGCTGCGCCGACACCTCGGCGTTGTAGAAGAGGTGGGTCTGCGGCAGCGTCAGGTGCTTGGGCAAACCCGGCGGCCAATGGGCAAGGTGGCGGTCCGACATGGCGGGGGCCTCATGAGAGAGTGTGTTCAGCGTGAGGCGTCGATTTCCTGGGCCAGTGCCCAGGCCTGCTCGGCCAGTGGCCGAGCCCGCTTGCCGGAGGCCACCGCATGCTCGCTCGATGCATTGCCTTGTTGCGCACGGTGGGCAATGCCCTGCAGGATGCCGGCCAGGCGGAACATGTTGAACACCATGTAGTAGTTCCACTCGGCCTTCGACACCGCGTTCTTGCGGCCGGTGCGCTCCATGTACATCGCCACGTACTCGGCTTCGCTCGGAATGCCGCGCGACACCAGGTCGGCGCCGGCCATGCCGCGGCCGGTGCCGCCATTCATGCGCCAGGTCATGCAGTGGTAGGCGAAGTCGACCAAGGGGTGGCCGAGCGTCGACAGTTCCCAGTCGAGCACCGCCAGGATGCGCGGTTCGGTGGGATGGAAGATCACGTTGTCGAAGCGGTAGTCGCCATGCACGATGGCCACTTCGTCGCCTTGCGGGATGTACTTGGGCAGCCACTCGATGAGCGCGTCGGCGGCTTCGATCTTCTCGGTCTCGGCGGCCTTGTACTGCTTGGTCCAGCGGGCGACCTGACGCTCGATGTAGTTGCCGGGCTTGCCGTAATCGCCCAGGCCGATGGCCTCGGGGTTCACGCGGTGCAGCGCGGCCATCACGCGGTTGAGTTCGCTGTAGAGCTCGCCGCGCTGGGCGTTGTCGTAGTCGGGCAGCAGGGGGTCCCAGAGGATGCGGCCTTCCACACAATCCATGATGTAGAAGGCGGTGCCCAGCACGGCAGGGTCTTCGCACAGGGCGTAGGCCTGGGCAACCGGCACGTCGGTCTGGGCGAGTGCGCTGATGACCTTGTACTCCCGGTCGACCGCGTGGGCCGAAGGCAGCAACACACCCGGCGGCTTGCGGCGCAGCACATAGTTCTTGCCACCGGCGCTCAAGCGGAAGGTGGGGTTGGACTGGCCGCCCTTGAACTGCTCCACCGCCAGCGTGCCGCTGAAGCCGGCCACATGCTCGCGCATGTAGGCGTCGAGCTTTTGCACATCAAACGCGTGTTGCGGTGCGACCGGCTTGGTGCCGGTGAACTGGTTGGCTGACGTGTCTTGGCTCATGCTCGGGAGTGTCTCAGGTGTCATCCTTCACACCACTTCGAACAAGCCCGCCGCACCTTGCCCGCCGCCGATGCACATGGTCACGACCACGTACTTCGCGCCGCGCCGCTTGCCTTCGATCAGCGCATGGCCGGTCAGGCGCGAGCCGGTCACGCCATAAGGGTGGCCCACCGCGATGGCGCCGCCGTTGACATTCAATCGGTCATCGGGGATGCCCAGCTTGTCGCGGCTGTAGATCACTTGGCAGGCGAAGGCTTCGTTCAGCTCCCACAGGCCGATGTCGCTGACCTTCAGGCCGGCTTGTTTCAGCAGCTTGGGAATGGCGAACACCGGGCCGATGCCCATTTCATCGGGCTCGCAGCCAGCGACCGCGAAGCCGCGGAAGATGCCCATCGGTTTGATGCCGCGCTTCTCGGCCAGCTTGCTGTTCATCAGCACGCAG
>NZ_JANOCG010000360.1:0-3664 GCF_031412075.1 Rhizobacter sp. | reverse complement strand
CTTCGCGCTGCGCGTCGGTGTCGGCGAGTTGCGCGGCAATCTCTTCCAGCGGGTCGGCGAGGTAGCCGTCGTCGTTGAGCGACTCGATCAGCACGGTCACGGCGGCCGCATCTTCGGCGGAGAGGCGCATGCCGAGCAACTGGTCGCGCAGGTGCTCCTGCAGGCTCTCGCCCACGGCGTTGCGCTCTTGCGGGTCGAAGTCGTCGCTGTCGTTGTTGGTGCCGGTGCCGCTGCTGTTGGGCAGCTCGCGGATGCCGTCGAAGTCGTCACGCTCGGTGCCGTTTTCCCAGTCTTCGCGTTCGGTGGTGCCGAACTCGGCACTGTCGACCCCTGGCGTGGCTTCGTCGGGCGCCGAGTCGGAGTTCGGTTCGGCCACCCGCTCGGCTTCACGCTCGGCCACATGCTCCGAGGGCGAGATGCGCTCGGTCATCGGCTCGAAAACAGGCGCGGTTTCTTCTTCGGCTTCGAGGAAGGGGTTTTGCTCCAGCATCTGCTCGACTTCCTGGTGGAGTTCGAGCGTGGAGAGTTGCAGCAGACGGATGGATTGCTGCAACTGGGGCGTGAGCGCCAAGTGCTGCGACAGGCGGACCTGCAATGACGGTTTCATGCTGTCGGCTCGCCCCGTGCAGGTTCAGCCCACAACCCGCAAGACGCGGAACGCGTCGCAGCGGACATCGAGCGGACACCGCGGAACCGGCTTTGCCGGGCCGCTGGTGGCGCCCCCTGGGGGGAGGCGCCGAAGGCGCTTCGGGGGGGTCTCATCACATTCGAAAGTGTTCGCCGAGATAGACCTTTCGCACGTCGGCGTTTTCGACGATCTCGGTCGGCGTGCCTTCGGCCAGCACACGCCCCTCGCTGATGATGTAGGCGCGGTCGCAGATGCCCAGTGTCTCGCGCACGTTGTGGTCGGTGATCAGCACACCGATGCCACGCGCCTTCAGGAAACCGATGATGCGCTGGATCTCCAGCACCGCGATCGGGTCGACGCCGGCAAACGGTTCGTCGAGCAGGATGAAACGCGGCTGCGTGGCCAATGCGCGCGCGATCTCGACCCGCCGCCGCTCGCCGCCCGACAGCGCCGGCGCCGGGCTGTCGCGCAGCTTCTCGATGCTCAGTGCGTTGAGCAGGTCGCCCAGCAGCTTGTCGATGGTGGCCGTGGGCAGCGCGCGGCCCTCGGGGCCGTGTTGCAGCTCCAGCACCGCGCGGATGTTTTCTTCGACGGTCAGCTTGCGAAAGATCGACGCTTCTTGCGGCAGATAGCTCAGCCCCAAGCGCGAGCGTTTGTGGATGGGCAGGCGCTCCACCCGCTGGCCGTCGATGCTGATCTCACCGGCATCGGCGCGCACCAGGCCCACGATCATGTAGAAGCTGGTCGTCTTGCCCGCGCCATTGGGGCCGAGCAGACCGACCACCTCGCCGCTGTTGACCGCCAGGCGCACGTCTTTCACGACCTTGCGCGCGCCGTAGCTCTTTTGCAGGCCCGAGGCCTCCAGCCGGCTCGTGGTGGCGAGCAGCTCGTGCGGCGCAGCGGCGTTCAAGGTTTGCCTCCCTTGGCGGCCGAGGCAGCGGACGCCGCTTCGGCCGCAGCCGGCGAGTCCTGGCGCGGGGTGAGCACCGCACGCACCCGCCCGGTGGGGTTGGACAGCGTGGCGGCCGAGGCCCCACCCGAGACAATGAAAAGCTCGGCCGTGTTGTCGTAGGTGATGAGCGCTCCCGTCACCTCGTCGGCCACCTCGGTGCCACGCAGGCGCTTGACCGAGGCCTTGTTGATGAAGCGGATGGTGTCGGCCTTGCTGTCGTACTCCAGCCGCTCGGCCTGGCCTTCGATGAACTCGTTGACCCCTTCGCGCTTCTGGCGGAAGCCGGCCAGCTGGCTGCTGCTGCCGACGGCGATGGCGTACTGGTAGCCGTCCGGGCTTTCCCGCACCTCGATGCGGTTGGCGCGGATGACCATGGTGCCCTTGGTGACCACCACGTTGCCGTTGAAGGTGACGATCTGGTTTTGCAGGTCGACCTTGCCAGGCTGGTCGGATTCGACCTTCATCTTCTGCAGCCGGTCGGCCTTTTCGGCCTGCGCGGGCAGGGCGACCAAGCCCAGCGCGAGCGCGCAGGCGGTCAAAAACCGGGTCCAGGAGGGGGAGAAGTGTGTCGTCATTGCGGCATGAAACTTGCAGGCCATTCTAGCCGACAGATTCATGCCGCCGAGGCGTACTTGGGCTGTTTTGCCGCAGATCGCGGCGCCCAAAAGGCTCAGGCCTTGCGCAGTGTCTTGATCAGGTGCTCGGTGACCTGCAGCGCCTTTTCAGGCGACCCGGCCAGGGTGCCCGAGGTGAAGAAGCGGCCGTGGATGCCCATGGCCGGCACGCCGTCGATCTTGTAGGCGTCTGCCAGGCGGGTCGCCTGCTTGGCCTTGGTCTGCACCGAAAACGAGTTGAAAACGTCCATGAACTGCGCGCGCGGGATGCCGTTCTTTTCCATGAAGGCGGCGATGTCTTCGGGCTTTTCGAGGCGCTGGCGGTCGTTGTGGATCGCGTAGAACACGCGGCGGTGCAGGGTGTCGACCTTGCCCAGCGCTTCGAGCGCATAAAAGGCCTGCTGCTGTGGCGCATAGGCCTCGCGGAAAGCCACCGGCACGCGGCGGAAGGCAATGTCGGCCGGCAGGTTCTTCGACCAGGCGTCGAGCGTGGGCTCGAAGGCGCTGCAGTGCGGGCAGCCGTACCAGAAGAACTCGACCACCTCGATCTTGCCGGCCGGCGCATTCACCGGCGCCAGGGTGCCCAGGCGAACGTACTGCTTGCCCTCGACCGGGGCGCCCTGCGCCAGCGCCGGCAAGCCAGCCGACAGTGCGGCGGTTCCGAGGCCCAGGCCCACCAGTTGTGCTGAAAAATCGCGACGGTTCATGTTGTGTGAGTTTCCGAGGTCAATGTGACGGGGTGTGGAGTGCGCCGGAGCCCGTTTAGTTCAGCGGCTCACTTCTGAACCTGAACCAGCGCCGACTCCACGCCCGCGCTTTCCAACTTTTCTTTCATCTGTGCCGCTTCTTCTTTCCTGTCGTAAGGCCCCAGGCGCACCCGGTACACGGTGCGGCCGGATTGTTCGCGCTCGGTGACCTTGGCCGCCATGCCCGACATCGCGAGCTTGGCGCGCTGGGCTTCAGCGTCTTCAACCCGGCCAAACGCACCGGCCTGTACAAAGTAGCTCAACGCATCAGCGCCCGGTTTCGTGGACACCGCGCTCTCGGCCGGTGGTTTGCCGGCCAGGATGGCCGCCGGGTCGGGCTTGGTGGTGCTGACGGGCGGGGGCAGCGTGGGCGGCACGGCCGGCGGGGGCGGCGTCACCGGGCCGCTGGCCGAGGCCCCCGGACGGGCGGCGGGCTTGCCATGCAGCGCGCTGTTCGGGTCCCAGTTCTTGTTTTTCTCGACTTCGGCCGCGTCTTGTTCGGCGGTGCGCTGGGGCACCTTGTTCATGAAGGGCACCGGCACCTTGGCGATGTAGAGCGCCACGCCCAAGGCCAGGGCCAGGCCGACCAGAACGCCCACGATCAAGCCGATCACGAAACTGCCTCGTTGGCGGCGGGGGCTGGCGGCACGTTGCATCAACATGGGGTCTCCATCACATCTTGTCGGGGTGGCTCACGCCGAGCAGGGCGAGCGCGTTGCACAGC
>NZ_JANOCG010000359.1:0-6354 GCF_031412075.1 Rhizobacter sp. | reverse complement strand
CCTGATCCGCTACCGCCTGCACCCGGAGTTCGAGCGCTCCACGGTGGCGGATGCGATCCGCGCCTACATGCACAACGCCAAGCCTTCGGCGCCCAAGGTGCCGCAGTGAGCGCCACACCGCTGATCTGGGCCGACGATCTGTCGGTGCCGATCGCCTGGCACGCAGGCCAGCCGATTTCGCGGCGCCAGTACCTGGCCGACGTGCGCGATCTCGCTGCGCGCCTGCCCGAGGCCGGCGCCATGCTCAACCTCACCGGCGACCGCTACCGTTTTCTGGTCGGCCTGGGTGCGGCGCTGGTGCGCCGGCAAAACAGCCTGCTGCCGCCCAACCACACGCCCGACATGATCGAGCGCCTGCGTGGCCTGTACCCGTCGATCTATGTGCTGACCGACATGCTCGACTACGAGTCGACCTCGCTCGTGCTGCGTCACCCTGACGACCACGCCGCCATACCGGCCGATGACACCGTGCCGCTGATCGACGATGAAGCCGACGCGGTGCAGGTGCTGACCTCCGGCTCCACCGGAACGCCGGTGCCGCATGCCAAGGCCTGGGGGTTTTTACGCCTGGGTGTGCGCGCCGAAGCGCAGCGCCTGGCCGATGTGATGGGGCGGCCTTCGCTGGTGGGTGTGACGGTGGTGCCCACCGTGCCCTCGCAGCACATGTTCGGCTTCGAGTCGACGGTGCTGCTGTCCCTGCTGGGTGGCGCGGCGGTCGACACCGAGCGGCCCTTCTACCCGGCCGACATCGCCGCCGCCTTGTCACGCTCCGCACGCCCGCGCATGCTGGTGACAACGCCGTTCCACCTGAAGTCGCTGCTCGACTCCGGTGTCGCGCTGCCCGCGATCGACCTCACGCTGTGCGCCACCGCCCCGCTGTCGCCTCAACTCGCTGCGCGCGCCGAAGCCGCGCTGGCTTCGCCGCTGATGGAGATCTACGGTTGCACCGAAACCGGCCAGGTGGCCAGCCGCCGCACGGTGAAGGGCGCCGAGTGGCAGGTGTTCGACGGTGTGCACATCAGCGGCAACGGCGAAAACTCGGTGGCACAAGGTGGCCATGTGCCGCTCGCCACCACACTGGCCGACGTGCTGGAGGTCATCAACCCGACGAGCTTTCGACTGCTCGGGCGCTCCAACGACCTCATCAACATCGCCGGCAAGCGCAGCTCGCTCAGCCACCTCAACTACCACCTCAACGCCATCGAGGGGGTGCGTGACGGCGCCTTCTGGCTGCCGACCGACGTGCCGGCCGATGGCGTGGTGCGCCTGATCGCCTTCGTGGTGGCGCCCGAGATCCCCGCCGCCGAGCTGAGCAAGCGGGTGATCGCCGCCATGCGCCAGCGTGTCGACACCGCCTTCGTGCCGCGCCGTGTGGTGCCGGTGCCCGAGCTGCCGCGTGTGCCCGGCACGGCCAAGCTGCCCGCCGCCATGTTCGCGGCCTGGGCCGAGCGCGCGATGGCCGGCGCGCCGCCGCGCTGAGTTCGCATGCACAGCGTGGACATCCACATCGCGCCGGATCACCCGGCGTTTGCTGGCCATTTCCCGGGCCAGCCACTGCTGCCCGGGGTGGCGTTGCTGGCCGAGGTGCTCGAAGCCGTGATGGGCGAGCCTGAGCTGGCGGCGCGTGTGGGGCCTGCGCCGCGCATCGGTGTGGCCAAGTTTCTGGCGCCGGTGCGCCCGGGGGCCCGGCTCACGCTGCGTTTCGACACCGGCCCCGGCGCCTTGCGTTTCGAGGTGCTGACGGGTGAGCGCCTCGCCGCCTCGGGCACTTTCGAGCGCGCGTCGTGAGCACACCGTTCAAGCGCGAAAGTGCGGCCTGGGCTGCCGAGCCCGAGCGCAGCCACCCGTGGATGCTGCACCTGATCCGCTGGATCGCACTCGGCGCCGGCCGCCGCGCCACACGATGGCTGCTGCACCCGATCGCGCTCTACTTCGTGCTCTTCAACGGCAAGGCGCGTCGTGCGTCATTCGGCTACCTCGGTCGCGCGTTGAAGCGCCCGGCGCGGCTGCACGAGGTGTACCGCCACATCCACACCTTCGCCGCGACAGTGCTCGACCGCATCTACTTCCTGCAAGAACGTTTTGACCAGTTCGAGGTGGTTGTCACCGATGGCGGTGTGATCCACGTGCCGCTCCAACAAGGCGAAGGTGTGATCGCCGTGGGCGCGCACCTGGGCAGCTTCGAGGCCTTGCGCGCCGATGCGCAGAACCGAGGCGAACGTGTGGCCATGTTGATGTACGAAGTTAATGCCCGCATGATCAACGCCACCCTGGCCGCCGTGGCGCCCAAGGCGCACCTGCACACCATCGCGCTCGGCCAGGCAGGCGCCATGCTGCAACTGCGCCACTGGCTCAACGAAGGGGGCATTGCCGGCCTCCTGGCCGACCGCACGCTGCCGGGCAAATCGGGCCGCTCGCACACGATGTGGGTCGACTTCCTGGGTCAGCCGGCACCGTTTTCAGATGGCCCCTTTCGCCTGGCGGCCATGCTGCACCGCCGGGTGGTGTTCGTGGCCGGCCTTTACCATGGTGGCCGCCACTACGAGCTGCGTTTTGTCGAGCTGGCCGACTTTCGCCAGCAGGCCGGCGCGACCCGCGAAGACACCGATCGGCTGGTGCGCGAGACCTTGCTTCGCTACGTGGCGCTGCTTGAAGTCTTGTGCATCGAGTCGCCCTACAACTGGTTCAACTTCTACGATTTCTGGGCCACCGATGCCAAACCGACTGTCACGCACTGACGACACCCGCGCACGGCGCCGCGTGCTGGCGCGATGGTTGGCGCTGGGCGCTGCGTCGCTTTTGTCGTTGAGCGTTCACTCGCAGGCCGCGTTCGACTTGACCCAATTGACCACGCTGCTGGCCAGGGTGAAGAGCAGCGAAGCGGTGTTCACCGAAAAGCGCATGGTCAACATCCTCGCGCAAACGCTCGAGTCGTCGGGCCGGCTGTCGTTCACCGCGCCCGACACCTTCGTGCGCGAAACGCTCAAGCCCCGCCAGGAAAAAATGGCCGTGGTCGGCAACAGCGTCACCTTGAGTTCGGGCAGCCGCAGCCGCACCGTGCCGCTCGATTCGGTGCCCGAAGCGGCGGTGATCGTCGAAGCCATCCGCGGCACGCTCACCGGCAACCGCCAAGTGCTGGAGCGCCACTTCGGCGCCACGGTGTCGGGCAACGCGCAGCGCTGGGTGCTGGAACTCGTCCCCATCGAGCCGCGCCTGCGTGAGCTGGTGAGCTTTGTTCAGCTGAGTGGCCAGCAGTCGCTGGTGCGCGAGGTGACGATCGCCATGGCCGACGGTGACCGCTCGGTGATGAAGATCGAGCCGGTGCTGGCCTCGAATTGAACGTGCCGATGCGCGGCTTTCTGGCGCGTGCGCTCGCGACGCTGCGGCGTGGCGCGGTGCTGCTGTGGCTGGCCTGTGTGCTGGGCACGATCTTCATTGCCGCACGCACCACCTACGTGGCCGATCTGTCGGCGTTCTTGCCTTCCACACCCAGCGCCGAGCAAGCCGTGCTGCTCGATCAGCTGCGCAGCGGCGTGGCCTCGCGGCTGGTGCTGATCGGCATCGAAGGCGGCACGCGCGAGGCGCGCAGCGCGGCCTCGCGCCAGCTCGCGCAGGCCCTGCGCCAGAGCGGGCAATTCGACGCGGTGCACAACGGCGACAACTCGGGTTTCGAAGCCACCGGCAAATTCTTGTTCGACCACCGCTACCTGCTCAGCCCCGCGGTCGACGCGCAGCGGTTCACGGTGCAGGGTCTGCGCGATGGCATCGCCGACACCACCTCGCTGCTGGGCACGCCGGCCGGCGCGGCGATCAAGCAGGTGATCTTGCGCGACCCCACTGGCGAGACGGTGCGCATGGCCGAAGCCATGCTGCCCGCGCAGTCGCCGCGCAGCGACGGCGGTGTGTGGGTCTCGCGCACGGCGGAGCGTGCGGTGTTGATCGCCACCTCCAGCGCACAAGGCGCCGACATCGACGCCCAGGAGCGCAATTTGCAGCTCGTGCGCGACACGTTTGCGCCCCATGCAGCGCAGGGTTTGAAGCTCCTGATGTCGGGCTCGAGCTCATTCGCCGTGGCTTCGCGCGCCAAGATCAAGAGCGAGGTCGAGCGCCTGGCGGTGGCCGGTGCGGTGTGCATCGTTGGCATCTTGATGTTGTCGTTCGGCGGCTCCTTGCGCACCTTGGCCATCGCCAGCTTGCCGGTGGTGGTGGGGGTGCTCGCGGGCATCGCCGCCGTCAGCCTGGCATTTGGCAACGTGCACGGCATCACGCTCGGCTTTGGCACCACGCTGATCGGCGAGGCGGTCGACTATGCCATCTACTACCTGATCCAGGCGCGGCCCCTGGTCGGCGCCGAAAAAGGCGCGGGCGCGCGGCGCTGGGTGGCCGACAACTGGCCCACCGTGCGCCTGGGTTTGTGGACGTCGATCTGTGGTTTTGCGGCGCTCTTGTTCTCGGGCTTCCCGGGGCTCGCGCAGCTGGGTCTCTTCTCGGTGGCCGGGCTGTGTGCGGCGGCCGTCACCACGCGCATCGTGTTCCCGGTGCTGGCGCCCGATGGCGCGCCCGGTGTGGGCATGCGCCGTCGGCTGGGCCAGGGGGTCGGCTGGTGCGCCGAAACCTTGCCACGGGCGCGCTGGCCCTTGTTGGCGTTGACGGTGGCGGCGGGTGTCACGCTGGTGTGGTTGCCCTCGCCGTGGCGCGCCAACCTGGCCTCGCTGAACCCGGTCGGGGCCGAGATGATCCAGCTCGACGAAGCCCTGCGCCTGGACATCGGCGCCAACGACAACGGCACCATCGTCGCCGTGGCGGGCGCCGACGAAGCCGGCGTGCTGGCCCAGGCCGAGGCCGCCGGCCTGCGCCTCGACCGCCTGGTGAGCGACGGCGCGATCAGCGGCTACGAATCACCCGCGCGCCTCTTGCCCAGCCCCGGCACACAGCAGCGGCGGCAGGCGGCGCTGCCCGAGGCCACCGTGTTGACGGCCAACCTGGCCCAAGCGACAGCCGACGGCCCGCTGCCGGCGGCGCGCCTGGCGGGCTTCATCGCTGACGTGCAGGCCGCACGCACACAGGCCGTGCTGACCACGGCCTCCTTGCAAGGCACACCACTCGCGCCCGCATTGGCGGCGCAGTTGTTGCCCGGCGATGGCACCCGGCCGTGGCGTGCGCTGCTGCGAGTGCAGGCCGGTGCGCAGCCCGTCGACGTGAACCTGCTGCGCGCCGCGCTCGCCGATCTGCCCGGCACCCAGGTGGTCCACATCGCCGATGAACTCAGCGGCATGTACACCCGCTACCTGCACGAGGCCACGGTGCAGGCGTTGCTGGGCGCGCTGGCGGTGTGTGTGTTGCTGGCCTTGCACCTGCGCTCGTGGCGGCGGCTCTGGCGCATTGCCCAGCCCATCGTCGCGGCGGTGCTGATCGTGCTCGCGGTGATGAGTGCGTGGGGCATCGCTTTGGGCATCCTGCACCTGGTTGGTCTGCTGCTCACGGTGGCCATCGGCTCCAACTACGCGCTCTTCTTCGACCAGCTGCGCAGCCAGCAAGAAGCGCAACCCGCCGGCTCGGCGGTCGCGGCCATCGACAACGACACCTTGGCCTCGTTGGCGCTGGCCAACCTGACCTCGGGCGTGTCTTTCCTGCTGCTCGCGTTTTCGAGCATCCCGGCGCTTTACGCCGTCGGCCAGGTGGTGGCCCCGGGAATCGTGATCAGCCTGCTGTTGTCGGCCGCTTTCATCCCTCTGGCCAAGCGGTGATTGAGAGGGCTTGCGCCCGGGGGCCTTGTGCAAAAATCAACGCCGCTTCAGCCCACCCCGCGCATGCCGTCTTCCACGTCCTTGATGCCCTCTGCCAGCCCCGTGCGCTGGTACGCGCCGACCTTGGTCAAGGCCAGCGTGGCCTGCCACCTGGGAGCGGGTGCCGTGCTGCTGGCCGAGTCGGCGCTGTGGCCGTGGTCACTGAGTGCGGTGGCGATCGATCACGCGCTGTTGGTGGGGGCCGGCTTGTGGCCACGTTCTACCTGGCTCGGCAGCAACATGCGCCGCTTGCCCGAAGCCTCGGCACGGCGCGGCGAGATCGCCATCACCATCGACGACGGCCCCGACCCCGAGGTCACCCCCGCCGTGCTCGACCTGCTCGATGCGCACCGCGCACGCGCCACCTTCTTTTGCATCGCCAGCCGCGCCGCGCAACACCCGCAGCTGTGCCGCGAGATCGTCGCGCGTGGCCACAGCGTGCAAAACCACAGCCACCGGCACTCGCACACCTTCTCGTTGTGGGGCCCAGGCGCCTTTGCCCGCGAGCTCAGCCTGGCGCAGGGCACGCTGAGCCAGATCACTGGCCAGCGACCTGTTTTCTTTCGAG
>NZ_JANOCG010000358.1:0-2765 GCF_031412075.1 Rhizobacter sp. | reverse complement strand
CGCGCCTCGGCCGGGTTGCGCACCTGCACCGGCTCGCCGTTCCAGCGAATCTCGCCTTCATCGGGCCGCACTGCGCCGTAGATCATCTTCATCAGCGTGGACTTGCCCGCGCCGTTTTCGCCCAGCACGGCGTGGATTTCGCCTGGCTTCACGCGCAGGCTCACCCGGTCGTTGGCCTTGACGGCGGGGTAGGTCTTGCTGAGTTGGATGAGTTCGAGGCGGAGCATGGTTTACATCCGTTCGCCCTGAGCCTGTCGAAGGGCCCCTGTGCACGGCGCTGGCTTCGACAGGCTCAGCCCGAACGGAGGGGAAGGGCGGGTCATGTGTGGGTTCGCCTCAGGTCAGCAGGTCATACAAGGAACGCGCCACCACCTTGGTCGCGCGCCGCAGATCATCCAGCACGATGTGTTCATCCGCCCGCTTGGCATTCGATTCAAGCACCGTGCGCGGGCCGGCGCCGTAGATCACCGCCGGGATGCCTTGTTCGCAGTACAGCCGCACGTCGGTGTAGAGCGGCGTGCCCGAGGTCGGGATCGGCTCGCCGAACACCGCTTGGCCGTGCTTCTGCAAGGCATCGACCAGCGGCTTGTTGCCCGGCAGCGGTTGCAGCGCGCGGGCCAGCAGCAGTCGCTTGATGTCGACCGTGATGCCGGGTCGCAGCGCGGCCGCGTCGGCAATCACCTGGCGAATGTTTACTTCCACCGCCACCGGGTCTTCTTCGGGGATCATGCGGCGATCGAGCCGCAGCACCACCTTGCCCGGCACCACGTTGGTGTTGGTGCCACCTTCGATGCGGCCGACGTTGAGGTAAGGGTGGGTGATGCCCTGGACCTTCGACGTGACCTGCTGGTACAGCGTGTTCTGGTGGTACAGCGCGTTGAGTATGTGCACCGCGCCTTGCAGCGCGTCGACCCCGGTGGTGGGTATGGCGGCGTGGGCCATCTTGCCGTGCACCGTCACCTCCATTTGCAGGCAGCCGTTGTGCGCCGTGACCACCTGGTAGCTGAAGCCGGCGGCGATCAGGTAGTCGGGTTTCGTCAGACCTTTGTTGAGCAACCAGCCGGGGCCGAGCTCGCCGCCGAATTCTTCGTCGTAGGTGAAGTGCAACTCCACACCGCCCTTGAGAGGCGCACCCAGCGATTCGAGTGCTCGCACGGCGAAGGTGTAGGTCGCAAAATCACTCTTGCTCACGGCCGAGGCACGGCCATAGAGCTTGCCGTCTTCGACCTCGCCGCTGTACGGGCCATGCACCCAGCCATCACCGGGGGGCACCACGTCACCGTGCGCGTTGAGGGCGATCGTCTTGCCTTCGCCGTAGCGGCGGCGAACGATCAGGTTGGTGAGCGACTGCAGGCCGCAGGCGCGCACTTCGTCTTCAGGCACAACGTGCTTCTCTGCTTGCAGGCCGAAAGCTGCAAGCAGCTCGGCCGTGCGCTCGGCATGCGGCGCGTTGTTGCCGGGCGGCGTGTCGGTGGGCACCTGCACCAGGGCTTGCAGGAAGGCCACTTCTTCGTTGAAGTGGGCATCGATCCAGGCGTCGATGTCGGTGTGTCGCGTCATGGCGCTTCCGACAGTTGCGCCAGCATGTGCATGAACGCCTCCACACACAACTGCGCATCGTCGTTGGTCGTGGTCTCCAGCGGGTTGTGGCTGATGCCCGAGTTGCCGCCGCGCACGAAGAGCATGGCTTGCGGCATCACTTCGTCGAGCTTCATCGCATCGTGGCCGGCGCCGCTGGGCATGCGGTAGACCGGCAGGCCGACCGACTCCACCGCGCGTTCCCAGCGGGCCTGCCACTCGGGCGCGCTGGGCGCGGCGCTCGCGCGCAAGGTTTCTTCCAGCGTGCAGTGCAGGCCACGCCGGTCGCTGATGCGCTTCAGCTCGGAGAGCACGTCGTGCGCCATCGCATCACGCACCTCGTTGGTGGTGGCGCGGATGTCAAGGCTGAACTGGCAGCGCCCCGGCACCACGTTGATCGAGCCGGCGGGCACGTGGAGCATGCCCACCGTGCCCACCAGGTGCGGCACCTGCGCGGCGCGCTTTTCCACATAGAGCAACAACTCGGCCACGCCGGCCGCGGCGTCGCGCCGCCGGTCCATCGGCGTGGTGCCGGCGTGGCAAGACACGCCGACCATCTCGCCCAGGTAGCGCACGCTGCCGTTGATGGAGGTGACCACGCCCAGCGGCAAGTCGATCTCGTTCAACACCGGGCCTTGTTCGATGTGCACCTCGACGAAGCCCATGTATTGCGAGGGGTCGCGCTTCAGTGCTGCGATCCGCCCCGGGTCGCGGCCGGCCGCGAACATGGCTTCGCGCATGGTGATGCCGTCGGCGTCTTGCTGGTTCAGCCAGCTGAAATCGAAGCGGCCGATCACTGCGCCCGAACCGAGGAAGGTGGCCTTGTAGCGCTGGCCTTCTTCTTCAGCGAAGCCGATCACCTCCAGGCCGAAGGGCAGGCGCTTGCCCGAGCGGTGCAGCTCTCGCACACAGACCATCGGCACGAAGATGCCCAGGCGCCCGTCGTATTTGCCGCCGTTGCGCACGGTGTCGAAGTGGCTCCCGGTGAGCAGGCGTGGGGCCTGCGGGTCGCTGCCCTGATAGAGGCCGACCACGTTTCCGACGGCGTCGACCTCCACCTCGTCGAAGCCGCAGTCGTGCATCCAGCGCACGAGCTGCACCTGGCAGGCCTGGTGCGCCGGGGTGAGGTAGGTGACGGTGAGCGCGCCTTCGACGTCACTGTGCTGCGCCAACAGCTCGGCGCAGTC
>NZ_JANOCG010000357.1:0-2577 GCF_031412075.1 Rhizobacter sp. | reverse complement strand
GGTGTTGCCCGGGGTGTGGGAGAAGGTGTCCCAGATCGACTTGCCACGGCCATCTTCGTGGGCCGCACCTTCGATCTGGTAGGCACTGGTGGCGACGCCCCACACAAAGCCGGGGGGAAATTTCTGCTGGGTCACGCGTCGGGTCCTTGAATATAAAAATCAACTTGATGAGTACCGTGCCCCAACCGCCCTCCGTTCGCCCTGAGCCCGTCGAAGGGTGCGCCGTGCACAGCGCTGGCTTCGACAGGCTCAGCCCGAACGGAGATGGGGATGCAGCTGAGGTAAGTCACGGGAAGAAGGTGTGAAAAGGTTCAGGCCTTGACCGCACCAGCGGTCAGCCCTTCGATGAGCCGGCGCGAGGCCAGCGTGAAAATCACGAGCAGCGGCACCACCGCGATCGACGAGCCGGCGCAGATGGCGCCCCAGGGCGTTTGCCCGGTGCCTTGCAAAGCGCGCAGCGCAAGCGGCACGGTGTACATCTCCATGTCGCGCATCACGATCAGCGGGCCCATGAAGTTGTTCCAAGAGCCGATGAAGGTGACGAGCCCGAGCGTGCCGAGCGCCGGCCCGATGAGCGGCAGCACGATGCGAAAGTAGATGCCGAGCTCGCCGCAGCCGTCGATGCGCGCGGCGTCGATCAGGTCGCGCGGGATGGCGGAGGTGATGTACTGGCGCATCATGAAAATGCCCAATGCGCCGCAGGCGCCCGGCACGATGAGTGCCTTGGGTTCGTTCATCCAGCCGAGCCAGCTCATGGTGAGCGCGGTAGGGATCATGCCCACGAAGCTCGGCAGCAGCATGGTGCCCATCACGAAGACGAACAACTGCTTTTTGTACTTGAACTCGAACATCGCAAACGCATAACCCGCGAGCGAACACAGCAGCAGGTTGGCCGCCGTGATGGCGAGCGCCACGTACAGGCTCCAGCCGAGGTTGTGCCAGAAGTAGGGCAGGCGCTCGAGCAGCAGCTTGACGTTGTCGACGAAGGCCGAGCCGAACCACACCGGCGGCGGCAGCGAGAGGATCTCGCGGTCGGAGTGGGTGGCGAACACGAACATGAAATAGAACGGCGCAAGCATCAGCACCGCCCCGGCCAGCACGATGGCATAGGCGCTCAGCTGGCCCGGGCCGACCTTCAGGGCGCTGCTCATGACGCGCGCTCCTCGCGCGTGCCGAGCACGCGGTTGTTGAGCCAGGTCACGCCGGCGATCAGCATGAACAACAACCAGGCGATGCTCGACGCGGTACCGAAGTCACCGTCGACGAAGGCGGTGGCATACATGTGCATGGCCGCCGTCTTGCCGGCCTGGTCGATGCCACCGGTGCCGCTGGTCAGGATGAAGGGCTCCTCGAACAGCTGCAGGTTGCCGATGATGGTGAGCGTGACGGCAAAGAAGATCATCGGCCGCAACAAGGGCAGCACGACGTGGCGGAACTGCTGCACCGGCTTGGCGCCGTCCATGGTGGCGGCTTCGAACAAGTCTTTCGGGATGGTCTGGATGGCCGAGAGGTAGAGCACCACGTTCCAGCCGACGTAGCGCCAGAACACCACGAAGGAGACCATCCACTTGGTGTACTGCGGCTGGCCCCAGTCGATGTTTTGCGCCGGCAGGAACCAGCTGAACACCGGCAACTGCGACAGCTGCGCGATGCTCGCGTTGATGACGCCGTAGTCGCGCGAGAAAAGGGTCGAGAACACCAGCGAGATCGCCACGCTGGAGGTGATGAAGGGCAGGAAGTAGATACCGACCACCGCATTGCGCCAGCGGCCGAACGCGCGGTGCAAGAAGAACGCGAGCGGCAGCGCCACCGCATGCTGCGGCACACCCGAGACGATCGACATCCACACCGTGTTGTAGAGCGACTTGTGGAACCAGTCGTCGTCGACGATCACGTACCAGTAGTTCTCCAGGCCCACCCAGTTCATGGCCGCGAGGCCGGCCGCCGGCTCCCAGCGGTGGAACGAGAGGTACATCGAGAACAGCAACGGGAACAGGCCGAACACGCAGAACAGCACGAAGAACGGGCTGATGAACACGTAGGGCGCAATGTCGCGGAACGCGAAGCGCTTCTTGCGCCGCGGCGGGTGTGCCACGGCGCTTGAGGGCGCTTGCGGGGTCAGGGGTTCAGACATGGCCTGCATGATGGCGTGATGAGCGAGCGGTGGGGTCATTCACTCCGTTCGCACTGAGCTTGTCGAAGTGCCGCACCGCGCAGCACGCTGGCTTCGACAGGCTCAGCCCGAACGGAATTGGGTTGCTGCTTGCTTCAGCGGCGCACGCGTTTCTTCAGCGCGGTCTGGGCATCGGCCAAGGCGGTCTTGACGTCCTTGTTCTGCTCCAGCACCTTCTCGAGCTCGGCGTTGACCACCTCCTTGGCGACCGGGTCGTACTTGTCGACGGCGATCGCCTGGATCTTGTCGGCCGCCACCTTCCACTGCTGGCGGGCCTTCTGGCCGCCCAGGTAGGCGATGGGCTCATCCAGGAAGGGGTCGTTCTGCGCCGCGATCAGCGAGGGGAAGGCGTCGAGCTTGCGGAAGGCCTCGATCTGCATTTCCTTGTTGAGCGTGAGGAACTT
>NZ_JANOCG010000356.1:0-7020 GCF_031412075.1 Rhizobacter sp. | reverse complement strand
AACATGCGGGATTAGCTCAGTTGGTAGAGCGATACCTTGCCAAGGTATAGGTCGAGAGTTCGAGTCTCTTATCCCGCTCCACATTTCAAAGACAGGGAAGCTGCGGCTTCCCTTCTTTTTGGCTGAAAATAGCATCAGGTCAGGCCACGGCGCGATAGCAAAGCGGTTATGCAACGGATTGCAAATCCGTCTAGCCCGGTTCGACTCCGGGTCGCGCCTCCACCAAAAGCCTGTTAAATCAGGCACTTACGAAGCCCCGCCAGTTGGGGCTTCGTCGTTTCCGGGCCTCGGATGGCCTCGAAACCACCCCGAATAGGCTCGCTTGCGTGGTTTAACCACGCATGGATGTCCGTCGGGTCCGTCAAGATGAGTGACAACTGGCCTCGATCTGGCTACCCTCTGGTTCCCGACGAAGGAACCCGACATGGCAAGCGTGCGACGCACACCGGCCGGCGCGTGGGAGGTGACGATCCGCCACCGCCTGCTGCCGAAGGCCAGGTATTTCACTTTCAGCACCGAACAGCAGGCCCAGGAGTACGGCAGCCAGGCCGACCAGCTGCTGCAGCGTGGCATCGTGCCCGAGGGCCTGCGCCCGCCGATGCTGCCAACGCAGGGCCTGGCCAGCGTGCTGCGCGCCTGGCTGGCCACCGGCAAGCCCGCCACCACCGACCGGCCCGTGCTCGAGCTGCTGATCGAGGAGCAGGGCCGCGTTGCGCTGGTGGACGTCACGATCAGCTGGGCCGAGGCGTGGATACAGTCGCTGAAGGTGCAGCGTAACCTGGCGCCCGGCACCATCCGCAAGCGCGTGGGCTCGCTGCGCCGCGCGCTGGACTGGCACCTTCGCCAGCACCCGGCGCTGCAGTGGAGCAACCCGCTGCGCCTACTGGCCAGCGATTACTCGGTCTACAGCCACGAGGATGAGAAGCTGACCAAGGAGGCCGGCGGCGAGGCCAAGCACGACGAGGAGCGCGACCGGCGCCTGAACCCTGGCGAGCTCGAGCGCATCGAGGCCGCGCTGGCCGGCGTCAAGCGGCCAGACCGTGAGCGTGGCCTAGAGCCCGACCCGGCGTTTCACCTTCTGTTCAGCTTGGTGCTTCACACCGGCGTGCGGCTGCGCGAGGGCTACCGGCTGCGGTGCGCCGACGTGGACCTAGCGCGCTGCGTGCTGACCGTGCGCAGCTCGAAGCAGCGCCGCGGGCGGCAGAAGATCCGGCATGTGCCCATCCGGCGCGAGCTGCACGCGCAGCTGGTGCCGTGGCTTGATGGCCGCACCGGCCTGCTGCTGCCGTTTTGGGATGGCGACGACACCCAGCTCGATGCCGTGACCGGCCGGCTGTCGGCGCGCTTCGCGTCGCTGTTCAGCTATGCGGGGTGCGGGGGCCTGACGGAGCACGATCTTCGGCACGAGGCCACCTGTCGGTGGCTTGAGGCGCGCGATGCAGCTGGTGGCTGGCTGCTGCGCGCCGAGGAGGTGCCGCGCATCATGGGCTGGGCGCCTGGCAGCCGGATGATGGAGCGCTATGCCAGCTTCAGGGCCGAGGATCTGGCAGAGAGGCTTTGGGCTGCATGACCTCCAGCTCTAAGCCGAAGATGCCATCCACCAGCGTGACTTGCAGCTGGAAGACTCTCTCGCCCATCCGGTTGATCTGAGCTTCTTGGATGGCGGCCTTGAACTTCCAGCCGGGGAATGATTCCGCGATCAGTCTCGCCAGCTTCGGCTTGAAGTCGCGCTCAAACCGCACGCGCTCGGTGTCATAAGAGATCATCGCTGCTGCCCCTGCGCAGCGGCGGCGGCTCGACGTACTCTTGAACGAGAAAGTCTTGGCTGCGCCACAGGCGCGCGACGGGGGACGACTGCAGGTGCAGTGGCCACTCGGTTCGCGCCACCAGCTGCAACGTCTTTGGCAGCTTCGCGTTCAGGCGGGCCAGCTCGCGCCGCTGCTCGCGGGTTGTGTCGATCCTCATACGTTGCCAGCTTCCGCAGCTGCCGCCAGCTCGCGCGCCTGATCCACCAGCTCGCCCAGGCCGCGCTGCTGCCGGCCTTCGGCGGTGTTCAGTGGCATGGTCAGCCCCGCGTGAGCGCGTGCACCACCACCACGGAAGACAGTCATGGTGCCATTGCTGGGCGCCGACACTGGCGCCGCATTGGCCAGCTTCTCCTTAAGCGCGTAACCCATCAGCGGCCAGATCTTCTGCACCGCGTTTGCGCGTGCGATTTTCTTGCCCAGCTCGGGGTCGAAGTTCTCGGGGCTGGCGCACGCACTCTCGCCGGTGACGGTGAAGCCGTTGCGCAGCGTCAAGACGCAGAGCGTCAACAAGCTCAGGGGCACCTGATCGCAGGCGCGCACCAGGTTGCATGTGCGGTCGGCGGCTTCGAGGGCCGTGAAGAAGTAGGCCGACAGGATGCTGTCTGTGATGTCGTCAGGCGTGACGCGCGGCGCCGTGAGGCCCTTGTCCTTGATCTCTTGCTCGATGGCGTTGTCGTCGGTGCGGGGGGATTCGATGCGGTTCATGTTCAGCTTTCAAGGTGGGGGCACCAGGCCCCCGGTTGAAGATCAGTGACGCGCGATCAGGTGCAGCTGCCCATGTGCAGCATGATGTCGGCCTGCAGCCCGGTGCGCACCTTGGCGATCAGATCCAAGCATGCGCAGCGTGTCTGTGAGTGGTTTGCTCATGGTTCCTCTTTGGGTTGAATCAGGTCAAAGGTGGGGCAGCACGGCGCCGCGTGGGCAGCACCGTGACACCCCAGGGCGGCAACGCTGTTGTCGGCGTGATGGCGGCCTGGCCGCGGCGCTTCTCGGCTTCTTGCAGCGCCAGCTCGTTGAGCCGCGCGTCGAGCGCAGCGGCGGGGATCCGCCCGCGGCGCCCGAACATCACCCCGGGCAGGACGCCCGATTGCAGCAGATCCGTGACAGACACGGCCGTGCAGCCAAGCAGCTCGGCCGCGTCGTCGGGTGCCAGCAGCTGCAGGTGCATTACGGG
The DNA here is from genome assembly GCF_031412075.1 of Rhizobacter sp. Taxonomy (GTDB): domain Bacteria; phylum Pseudomonadota; class Gammaproteobacteria; order Burkholderiales; family Burkholderiaceae_C; genus Rhizobacter. The sequence goes on along the minus strand of NZ_JANOCG010000356.1, from coordinate 4,038 downwards.
CTCTCGGCGCCGGTGGCTTCGACGGCCTGCTGCTCCAGCTCGGCCGGGTCGATGTTGGGCACCAGCTGCGCCGCCATGCGGCCGTCGGGCAGCTCGCCCACGGCCAGCGCCAGGCCGCCCAGATCGTGTTCTTCCACGATCAGCTGGCCGCCCAGCTTGTGCACGGCCAGTGCCAGCAAGCGGCGCAGCAGCTCGATCGACTCGGCCGCGTTGAGCTCTTGCGCGTCCTGCGCATCGCAGGCAAAAGGTTTGTTGTTGTCGTCCATTTGGTTCAGGTGGTTGCGGTTGAAGGTTCGGTGACGTGGTGGGCTGCCTTGTGGTGAGGCGGGCACAACCAAGTGACCAAGAGAGGAGCGCCGTAGTGCGGGTGATGCGCGTGGGCCTTGTCGCCGCAGACTTCGCAGGGCCAGGGCGTCAGCCGACCATCGCGCACGGCATTGCCGACGGCGACCTGCGCAGCACGGCCCTCCGGGTGCTTGTGAGCCCACGCGCGGGACACGCGGCTGGCGTGGGCTACCCGCGAGGCCGTCTTGCTGCGGGCAGCGTCGTAGGCGCGCACCTTTTCGACGTTCATCGCGCGGTGACTTTTCACGTCGGCTCTCGCGCAAACCTTGCACTTGTTCAACCGACCGTCGGCCATTGCTGGGTGAGCGTAGAAATCACTCAGAGGCTTGATGCAGCCGCATTTGAAACACGGCTTCATCGCACCCCCCTGTAGCGTTTCATCTTGCGCTGCGCCAGCGTGGCCATGTCGAACGATGGGCAGGACGAGGCAAAAGGGATGTCGTCGTCCATGTCATCGAAGGCGCCCTTCGCGGCGGGCGGCGGCGGGCGGCGCACGGGCGGGGGTGGCGGCGGGGGCGGTGCGGCCTCGCGCTGGCTGGGGCTGCCGGCCAGGTCCAGCGATGTGACGCGGCCGACCAGCTTTGTCTGCGGCGTGCCGTCAGCCTTGTTGTAGGCCTCGAGGTGCACGTCTTCGAGCGTGACGCTGACCATGCCGCCTTTTTGCAGGTACGCCTCGACCGTTTCAGCGCGCTTGCCCCACATCGACGCATCGACCCAGGTGGTTACCTTCTCCCGCTTCACGAAGACGGTGAAGGCCAGAGACATGCCCAACACGTTCTTGCCGTCTGTGGTGGAGCGCATTTCAGGATCCCGGCCCAGTCGGGCCAGGCCAAACATTTGGAGTGACATCAGATGCTCTTTTTCAGGTTGGAGACATGGGCCAGCAGCGCGTCGAGGATGTCGCGCCACTGGGAGGGGTTGAACAAAGGCTCGTCGCCGTCGGTGGCGCTGGGCGAAATGCCCAGCACGTTCGTGATGAACTGGCGAGACAGCGGGAAGCCCAGCAGGGCCTCGATGTCGCCCAGCTCGAGGTACAGCGGCATCGGCGCCTCGGGCATCACTTCAACGTCAGGCAAAGGCACGCGCGCGACGATGACCTCGGGCAGCTCGACCTCCCCCAGATCCGGGTCGGCCTGCTCGACCGCGGGCAGACTCTCGACAGCGTTGACTGTCTCGATGGCTGCGCGCAAGGCTTCTTGCTCGGCGACAGCCCGCGCCGCGGCCAGCGCGTCCGCCTGGCGCTTCAGCTCTGCCTGCTGCGCCTGCAGCTGCTTGCGCTGCTCGGCCAGCTCGGCCGCGACGCGGGCGTTCTCGGCGCGCTGGCGCTCGCGCTCGGCGTCATCGGCCTCGCGCTGCGCTGCAGCGTCGTGCATGGTTCGCAGCACGCTCAAGGTCAGGCCGCGTGTTTCTTCGGCGGCGCCGGCGAATTCTTCCCACTCGGGGCCGAACGTCATGGCCGTGAGTGCGACGATGCCCTTGGCGATGGTGGCCGACGGCAGGCCGGCCGCAGCCTTGGCGTAGCCGCGGATGAAGTCCAGCTGCGCGTTGAACTTGGCCGCGCGCTCGGCGGCCAGGCGCTCGCGCTCGGCCTTTTCTGCAGTCTTGCGCGTTTCCTCGGCCTCGATCTGCGCGTGGATGGCGTCTTCGGTTGGGCGCGTGATCTTCACCAGGCGGTCAACCTCGTCGGCCATGACGCGCTTGAGATCGTTCACGTCGGCCTTCACGCGCTTCTCGGCGCGTTCGACCATGAAGCGGCCGTTCTCGCGCAGATCCAGCCGGGCCGCCTTGGCTTCGGCCAGGCCTTTGGTGCTGGTGACGTCAAAGGCGACGTCGCGGTACTTGGCGGCCAGCGTGGTCAGCGTGGCCTCGGCGGCCGCGAACTGAGCCAGCACTGTGGCCTTGATGCTGACGGGCGCCAGCATGGCGGGCGGTGCGATGGTGGCCGGCACCGCAGCGCGCGGCTCCTCGATGGTTGGGAGAGGGGTGTCGTACATGATGGTCCTCAAGCAAAAATGTTGTCAGGCAGGGCTGGGGCGGCCATCGGCGCAGGCTGGGCCGGCTCGACGGACCACGGGGGGGTGCTTTCGGCGGGCGCCGCTGGTTCGTTCCACGGCAGGTTCATCGCCTTCAGCAGCATCTGCTCGTTGGCGTCGACCAGCCGCTCGAAGGCCACCACATCGACTTCCAGCGCTTCAATCGCCGCCTCGTCGCGTGGCAGCACGAACTCGCGCGAGAGCTCGGGCAGATCCCACACATGCAGGTACAAGCGCACCCCGGCGGCGGTCAACAGCCAGGTGTTGAAGGTGCACTGTCCAAGCCACTCGCTGATGTCGCCGTCCAGCACGGCCTTGAACAGCAAGTCACTCGAAACGATCGTCTTGCACTCCCACAGCCACGGGCGCGGCCCGGGGTCTGGCATGTGCACGATGCCGTCCACGCTGCAGCCAAAGCGGCGGTCGCTGGTGTATGCAAACCCCACCTCCTCGACAAGAAAGCCGGTGCGGTCTTCGTAGGCTTCGCGGGCCTTTGGTTCTTCGGCTGTACCCAGGCGCATGGCCGCATTGGTGTAAATCTCCAGCGGCTTGCCGCCCACGCGCTCGCGCGCCAGGTCGCGGGCTTTCAGGAGCGCGGGGGCGCTCCAGACAAACGGCAGTTCGCCGCGAATGGCCTGTTCCACGTTCTCGCCCTTGGGCTTGGCCTTGTATTCAGCCAGCTCCATCGCCGCCGCTTCGCTGTATCCCGACTTGCGGGCGTTGACGTAGATGCGCTGCTGCTTTGTGAGGCCGTCCGATCGGTCGCGCGCAATGTCGGCGATCGAACCAGTGACACAGCCACGGCGGATCTCGAGCCATTCATCGCTGCCCTGCGGCGCCAGGCTCCACTCAATGCTGGCACTCATGGTGCACCCCGCTTCAGGTTGATGCGGTGCTCGACCACGGCCTTCTTGAAGGCGTCGGAAGCCGCCTTGTCGCCGGCCAACTGCACCTTGTGGGTGTTCCAGTACGAAAGCGCTGTCGCGTCAGTCGTCATGGCGCCCAGGCCAACCAGCAGCGCGCTGATGTCGGCGTGCCTCGCGCCGCCCTGGCCGTCGTCGTCGTCGTCCTGCTCGCTCAGGCCGGTGATGGCCTTGGCGGTGTAGCGCTCGAGGTAGCTCACCGTGCTGGCCCTTGCCTGGATAGCGTTCTTGGCGCCGCCGGTGTCGGGCGGGCCACCCATCGATACGGCGTCGATGTGGCCAGCCTCATGTTTGAGCGTGCAAGTCACTTCGAGCCAGTCGCGCTCGTCTTTCGTGATGCGCCAGCTCATGCTCAGGCCGTGCTTTGAGAGCGCGGGCGTGATGGCGTTGACGACAGCATGCAGCTCGGCGTAGCTCTTGCCCTTCAGCGGGCCGTCCGTGACCTTGCGGTTGCGCACGATCTTGACGGCCTCGGCCTTGAAGGCAGCAAAGGCAACGTTGTAGGCCGCGCGCGCCACGTCAGCATCGTGGCGCTGCTTCAGGTCCATCAAGCGCTCGAGCTTGTCGAGGTCCGCGCCCTGCTGCACTGCCAGCTCGAGCAGTCGGTCGGCCGTGGACACGGAGCGAACCGGCATCGTTGCGACCGCAGTGGGTGTTGCTTCAATGATGTCGGTGCTCACGGCGCACCCCCTTCATACAGGGCTGAAGCGACCCAGACCAGCACCGCCAGCGCGATG
>NZ_JANOCG010000355.1:0-3667 GCF_031412075.1 Rhizobacter sp. | reverse complement strand
GGCGGGTGCATGTCCTGGCGCAGCAGCGTGGCCAAGGGTTCGTGAAGTTGCACGGCGCGGTCCAGCTCGGCGTCGGCGCCAGGGCTGTAGGCGCCCAGCTGGATCAGGTCGCGCGCCTTCTGGTATTTGGAGTGCAGCTGGCGGAAGCGCCGCGCCGCGTCGATGTGCTCGGGCGCGGCCACGTTGTTCATCACGCGCGAGATTGATTTTTCGACGTCGATGGCGGGGTAGTGGCCGGCCTCGGCCAGCTCGCGGGTGAGCACGATGTGGCCGTCGAGGATGCCGCGCGCGGCATCCGCGATCGGGTCTTGCTGATCGTCGCCTTCGGACAGCACGGTGTAGAACGCGGTGATCGAGCCGCCTCCGCGCAGGCCATTTCCGCTGCGCTCCACCAGCTGCGGCAGCTTGGCAAAACAGCTCGGCGGGTAACCCTTGGTGGCTGGCGGCTCGCCGATGGCGAGTGCGATCTCGCGCTGGGCCATCGCGTAGCGGGTCAGCGAGTCCATCAGCAGCAGCACGTGCTGGCCCCGGTCGCGAAAGTGTTCGGCAATGGCGGTGGCGTAGTTGGCGCCCTGCATGCGGGTGAGCGGCGGCGCGTCGGCGGGAGCGGCCACCACCACCGAGCGGCGAATGCCTTCTTCGCCCAGGATGTCTTCGATGAACTCTTTCACTTCACGGCCGCGCTCGCCGATCAGCCCGACCACGATCACGTCGGCTGCGGTGTAGCGGGCCATCATGCCCAGCAGCACCGATTTGCCGACGCCGGTGCCGGCGAAGAGGCCGATGCGCTGGCCACGGCCCACGGTGAGCATGGCGTTGATGGCGCGCACGCCGGTGTCCAGCGGCTGGCGGATCGGGTCACGGTCCATCGCATTGATCGAGCGGCGGATCAGCGGCTCCTTGTGCACATGGTGCAGCGGGCCCTTGCGGTCGATCGGGTGGCCGTGCGAGTCGATCACCCGCCCGAGCAGGCCGTCGCCCACCGGCAGGTGCTGCGTGCGGTCTTCGCCTCGGCGCCAGGGGTGGTAGGCGGCGCCCAGCTGCATCGGCACGATGGGCGAAGGGCGAGGTACCACACGGGCACCACTGGCCAGGCCTTGCACGTCACTGGTGGGCATGAGGTAGGCACGGTCGCCCGAGAAGCCCACCACTTCGGCGAGCACCGGCGGCTGGTTGTCGACACGGTGCTTGTCCATGTGAATCTGGCACACCGAGCCCACGGGCACGCGCAAGCCCGCGGCTTCGAGCACCAGGCCAGCCACGCGAACCAGCGTGCCTTGGGTCTCGAGCGCCACCGGCTCGGCGGAAAAGGTCTGCATGTCGGCCAGGTATCGCTGCCACTTTTCAGCGGTGGCCAGGGCCTGCTTTTCGTGCGGCGAGGTGATCATGAGTCGCTCACCTCGTCGTCATCGTCTGGCGTGGGGCCGCCGTTCCAGTGTTCGTCGATGCCCAGCGAGGCGGCAGCACGCCGCCAGCGGGCTTCCAGGCTCGCGTCGATCACACCAATGTCGGACTCGACCACACAGCCACCGCGTGTGACCGCGGTGTCTGACAACAAACGTGCACCACGCGCCACCAGCACCTCGGCCGCACCCTGCGCCACCAGGGCGTGGTCGTCGGGGTGCACGCGCAGCGTGATGTGGTGCGCGCTGAGCAGCAGCGTGTCGACAGCTTCCTGTGCCACGGCAACCACCAGTGCGGGGCGTTGCACCAGCTCGCTGCGCACGATCTGACGCGCCAGGTGAGTGGCCGCGACGGCCAGCGCACGCGCCATGTCTTGCTGCAGGTCGTCGAGCTGCTGGTTGTAGGACAGCATCAGCGCGCCCACCTGGGCGGTGGTCTGCGCGGCAAAACTTTGTTTGAAACCTTCGAGTGCCACCAGGCCATCGCGGTAACCGTCTTGGTAGCCGGCCGTGCGCGCAGCGCGCACATGCGCAGCCAGCTCTTCAGCGGGCGAGGGCTTGGGCGGCGCAGGCGGGGCCGGGGGCTCGGCGCGTTGCAACGGCGAGGCCTGGGTGTCGTCACCCCCCGACAGCGCACCCGGCTTCCAGGCCGCGAAGGAGTTGAGCTCTTCGCGCGGGATGAAACGGCTGTAGGGCGTGGCCGGCTTGGCCGCACCGCCACCTGGCGGTTTAGAGGAATTCATCGTCACCGCCGCCTCCGAGCACGATCTGGCCTTCGTCGGCCAGGCGTCTGACGATCTTCAGCATCTCTTTCTGTTCGGCCTCGACCTCGCTCACGCGCACCGGGCCGCGGCCCTCGAGGTCTTCACGCAGCGTTTCGGCCGCACGGGTCGACATGTTGCGGAACACCTTCTCGCGCATCTCTGGCGTGGCGCCCTTGAGCGCGATGACCAGCGATTCGGACTGCACTTCCTTCATCAAGAGCTGGATGCCCTTGTCGTCGATCTTCTCCAGATCGTCGAAGGTGAACATGTTGTCCATGATCTTCTGCGCAAGCTCGTTGTCAGCCTCGCGGATGTAGTCGAGCACCGCGGTCTCGACGCTCGCACCCATCAGGTTGATCATTTCGGCGGCCGTCTTCACGCCACCCAGCGAGGCCTTGCGCAGCTTGTCGCCACCGGCCAGCACCTTGCTCATGACTTCGTTCAGGTCTTTCAGCGCCGAGGGCTGGATGCCGTCGAGCGTGGCCACGCGCACCAGCACTTCGTTGCGCTGGCGTTCGGTGAAACACTTGAGCACACCCGAGGCCTGGTCATAGTCGAGGTGCACCAGGATGGCGGCCACGATCTGCGGGTGTTCGTTGCGCAGCAGCTCGGCCACCGATTGCGCGTCCATCCACTTCAGGCTTTCGATGCCACTCACATCGCCGCCCTGCAAGATGCGGTCGATCAGCAGGTTGGCCTTGTCGTCGCCGAGCGCCTTGCGCAAGACCGCTTTCACGTACTCGTCGGTGTCGGTCACCAGAATGCTCTGCTCCGAGGCCACGACGGCGAACTTTTCCAGTACGCCCTCGACCTTCTCGCGCGGGATGCTCTTCATCTTGGCGATGGTTTCACCCAGGCCTTGCACTTCCTTGGGCGTGAGGTGCTTGAACACCTCGGAGGCTTCTTCCTCTCCGAGTGACATCAGCAGAATCGCTGCGTCTTCGAGACCTTGTGCGTCCATGCTTTTCTCTTATGCCTTCAAGGTGTCGCCATTGACCCAGCCGCGCACGATGCTTGCCACCGCCGTGGGGTTCTCTTTGGCAAAGGCGCGCGCACTTTGCAGGTGGGCGCTGACCTTGGGCGACTCGATGCGCAGGAATTCGGGTTCTGCAGCGGGCAGTGCCTCGTCGTCGGCGACCACGTTGAGCGCGTTGCCACGCGCGTCGACCGGTGAGGCGGGCTGGAGCGCGGCCTTGAGGGCCGGGCGGATCAGCACGAACACCACCACCAGGGCCACCAGCGCCAATGCAGCGGGCACGGCGCCGGCGCGCATCAGGTCGACGGTCTGAGGTTGTTTCCACAACGGGGTGTCGTCTTTGGCCACGGCCTCGACCTTGAACGGCGCGTTGATCACCTTGACCGAGTCGCCCCGGTCCTGTTTGAAGCCGATGCTCTCGCGCACCAGGGTGTTGAGTTTTTCCAGCTCGTCGGTGGTGAGAGGCACCACGCTGGTCTTGCCCTTGGCGTCGGTCACGCTGCGGTGGTTGACGACCACGGCAG
>NZ_JANOCG010000354.1:0-2065 GCF_031412075.1 Rhizobacter sp. | reverse complement strand
CCGGCGGGCCTTGCCGCGGCTGCCCCAGCTGGTGTTGCGCGGGCCCATGGCGGCGCGCACCACGTCGAACAACCACGGGTCGGTGAGCGTGTCGCGCCATTGCGGCGCAGGCGCGGCGCGGCGGGCGTGGGCCCAGGCGCGGCGCAGCACCTGCGGCGCGGAGTGTTCTTCGGGTGTCACCAGCAGGCGGTTCGCGAGCAGGCGCTGGCCCAACGCCGAACGGCTGGTCAGCACCGCCAGCGGCACGGCCAGCAAGAGCGGCAGGCCCATCGGCGCCAGCCACAGGCTCGCCTGCGGTTGCAGCCACAACACCGCCACCGCGATGGCGGCCACCACCGAGCTGATCAGGCCAAAGCGTTGCAACGCGTCGGCCCAGCCGATGTCGTTGGCTTCGCGCGGGGGCGACTTCCAGTCGAGCTTCAAGCCGGTGAGCGCGACCACCACGAACACCGTGTGCGCCATCATGCGCACCGGCGCCTGCAGCAGCGACAAACCGGCTTCGAGGAAGGCGCCACGCACCAGGGCCGAGGTGCCGCCGTAGCGGCGCGGCTGGCCCGTCATCACCATGGGCAGCACGCCCCAGACACCCGGCAGCGCGAGCATCAACACGGTGGCCGCCCACAGGCCAGCGATCTCGAGTGGCACCGCCCGGGCTTCACCTGCGACGGCCACACCGCCCCACATCCACAGCCCCGCGCCCAGCAGCACCGACACCAGCCACAGCGGCGCCGACAGATAAGCCAACGCTCCGGTGAACAGCATCGCGCGGTGCACACCGTGCAGGCCGGGCTCGGCCATCAGGCGGGCGTTTTGCAGGTTGCCCTGGCACCAGCGGCGGTCGCGTTGGAGTTCTTCAAGAAGGTTGGGGGGCTGTTGTTCGTAACTGCCGTGCAGGTCGTGCACCAGCCACACGTGGTAACCGGCACGGCGCATCAGCGCGGCCTCGACGAAGTCGTGCGACAGCAGCTCGCCGCTCAAGCCACCGTGGCCTGGCAGCGGTGCGAGCGCGCAATGTTTCATGAAGGGCTCGATGCGGATGATCGCGTTGTGGCCCCAGTAGTGCGACTCGCCCAACTGCCAGTACTGCATGCCGGCGGTGAACAAACGCCCCGTCACGCGGCCTGAAAACTGCTGCGAGCGGGCGTGCACCGTGTCGAGCCCGCAGGCCTGCGGTGCGGTCTGCAGGATGCCGGCGCTGGGGTGGGCTTCCATCAGGCGCACGAGCTTCACGAGGCAGTCGCCGCTCATCACGCTGTCGGCGTCGAGCACGACCATGTAGCGGTACTTGCGGCCGAAGCGGCGGCAGAAGTCGGCCACGTTGCCGGCCTTGCGCTTGGTGCGGCGCTGGCGCCAGCGGTAGTAGATGCGCCCCGCTGAACCACACTCATGGCGCAGCTCGGCCCAGGCCGCCAATTCGGCGGCGCGGATTTCGGGGTCGCTGGTGTCCGACAGCAGGTACACGTCAAACAAACTCGATGCGCCCGTGGCCGCGAGCGACTCGCAGGTGGCGCGCAGGCCGGCAAACACGGTGGCCACCTGCTCGTTGCAGATGGGCATGACGATGGCGGTGCGTGCGCTCACGTGAATGGGTTCGTGCCCGACCGACGAAGCCGACATGGCGTGCGCGTCGCCACGCCACAGCACCCAGAAGCCCATCATCGCGGTGAAGAACCCGGCCGACACCCAGGCGAAGAGCAGCGCATACAAGGCGATCTGCAGCGTGCGCAGCGCGGCGTTGTCGAACGCGGGCAGCACCTGGGCCAGCAGCGTGCTGGCACCGGCGGCCGAGAGTGTGATCAGCGCGAGCAGCACACGGCGGCGCGCTTGAGCTGCACGCTCCCAGGGCAGGCGAGGCCCACTCTCCGTTCGCACTGAGCCTGCCTGTCCTGAGCCAGGTCGAAGGGTCGAAGTGCCTGCACCGAGCTGCGCGCTGGGCTTCGACCGGCTCAGCCCGAACGTGGATTTGATGATGTCGCCCAGGCTGCGCAAGAAGCCGCGCCATGGTGTGGCGACCATCGAGCCGCGAAGCATGGGTGGGGTGCTCGGCCCGTACGCGGCCGAATCA
>NZ_JANOCG010000353.1:0-2144 GCF_031412075.1 Rhizobacter sp. | reverse complement strand
TGTAGCCCTGCTCGCGTGTGCGGCCATGAACCGTGACCATGGCCACACCAGCAGCTTCAGCGGCGCGCGCAATGCTCAACGCGTTGCGCTCGGCCTGGCACCAGCCGGTGCGCATCTTCAGCGTGACCGGCACGTTGTGCGGCGCACAGGCAGCAACCACGGCTTCGATGATCGCGTTGGCGAGCGGCTCGTCTTGCATCAGCGCCGAACCGGCCCACTTGGTGCACACCTTCTTGGCCGGGCAGCCCATGTTGATGTCGATGATTTGTGCGCCGCGGTCGATGTTGTAGGCGGCGGCCTCGGCCATCATGGCCGGCTCGGTGCCGGCGATCTGCACCGCGATGGGCGCCACCTCGCCCTCATGGTTGGCGCGGCGCGAGGTCTTGAGGCTGTTCCACAGCTCCTTGCGCGAAGTGACCATTTCACTCACCGCGTAACCCGCGCCCAGCCGTTTGCACAGCTGGCGAAACGGCCTGTCGGTGACGCCCGCCATCGGGGCGGCGAACAGGCGGTTCGCCAGTGGAATGTGGCCGATGTGCATGGCGCGGGGAGGCTGCGAAAGCCCGAGGGTGGCTGCTCAAAAAGGAGGCAGAGTATAGCCCCGGAAGCACGGCTGGCCCTGGACAAAATGCGCCCCGCATAATCCCTGCGAATGCAAGTATGGATCGATTCGTTGCTGGTTCTGTTGGCCCTGCCGAAATTCGGCCTGAGCACGATCTTCATCGTGGCCTTTGTCTCGGCTACCTTGTTGCCGTTGGGCTCTGAAGTGGCCGTGCTGGGTTTCCTGAAACTCAACCCGGAGATGTTCTGGCCCGCGGTGTTGGTGGCCACCGCGGGCAACACACTCGGGGGCGCCTTCACCTGGTGGATGGGTTACGGCGCCGAGCGTGCCTACGAGAAGATCGCCGAGCACAAGCCGCACGAAGCGCGTGTGCTGCAGTGGCTGAAGCGCTTCGGCGCCAAGGCCTGCCTGTTGTCTTGGTTGCCCGTCGTTGGCGACCCGCTGTGTGCCGTCGCAGGTTGGTTGCGGTTGCCGTTCTGGCCTTGCCTGATGTACATGGCCATCGGGAAATTCGGCCGCTATGTCACGATGACGGCGGCCGTGCTGTGGTTCTGGCCCGGCAAGCTGTGAGCGGCACGTTTTGGCTGGATTTGCCAGATAGTCGACAGTTGCTGCGGGCGCTACCCATGACCCGGCGCAGCTCCCATGGCACGATGACCCGGTCGAATTCGAACGAGGTTTGCGTCAACCATGAGCCGTGACAACAGCAAAGGCAAGCCCAGGCGGCCGGCCAAGGAAAGCTCTCCGGGCTGGCTCGATCGACTGAAACACCTGTGGCTGCGCTTGCAGCGCAAGGGACCCGGCGGCGACGCCGCACTCGATGGCACCGCCCGGCGAAACACCCCACCCGATCACTCCGAGGCCGTGCTGCTGCGAGCGGCGCTCAAGGGGGTGCTGGATCAACATGCCTCGTCACGCTCGGTGCTGGTGCACTTGACGGTGCTCGAGAAAGCGCTGGGCCGACTGGGTTTGAAGGCTTTCGACGAACTGCCGCACGACGTGCTGCGGCGTGCCATGTCGCAGCTTGAAACCCTGGTCTCCGATTGGTCGCCCGGCAACCTCGCGGCGCTGCGCGCGCGGCTCACCGCGTCGCTCATCAAGCGCGGGCGTGCCAACGATCGCCGTCGCACGTCGGAGCGTTTGGCTGATTTTCAGGACAGCCGGCAACTGCAGGTCAAGGACGTCAGCGTGAGCACCTTTATGGAAGCCAACGCGCGCTGGCAACATTCGCTGACGGGCCACAAGCGCTGAACCGAGTTCACGGGGCATGAAAAAGGGGCGCCGCGGCGCCCCTTCGTCATGCCTAAAAACCAACGCTCAAGCTGTCTTGCGCGCAGCACGCTTGGATGCGGGTTTGGCTGCCGGTTTGGCTGCCGGTTTGGCAGCTGTTTTGGCTGCGGGTTTTGCGGCTGTCTTGGCGGCAGTCTTGGTGGCCGGAGCCTTGCCACCCTGCTTGGCAACTTGTGCACTCAGTTCGTCGATGCGCTTGGTGAGGGCGGCCACGTCCTTGGCGCTCGGCACCCCCAGCTTGCCCAGGGCGCGGGCGGTGCGCTCTTCGAAGATGGATTCGAGCTTGTCCCAG
>NZ_JANOCG010000352.1:0-11815 GCF_031412075.1 Rhizobacter sp. | reverse complement strand
GAGGCCGAGTCGTTGGTGTGCAAGGTGCTGAACACCAGGTGGCCGGTGAGCGCCGCCTGGATCGCCATCTCGGCGGTTTCGAAATCGCGGATTTCACCGACCATGATGATGTCCGGGTCTTGCCGCATCAGCGCACGCAGGCCTTCGCTGAGCGACTGCTTGCGCAGCTTGGAGATGTCGGGCGTGGGGTGGATGCACGCCATCGCGCCGTCGGTCACGCTCAGCAACTCATACAAACCGGCGCGGCCCCGGTAGCCCGTCATGCGGCACTCCAGGCAGCCCACGGGCTTGTAGGGTTTGACCTTGCCGTTGATGCGCCAGGGTTTGATCACCTCGTCGATGGTCTCGGCGCTGGTCACCTCATCGGGTTGTTTGCAGTTGGCGCACAAGGTGCGCACCAGCCGCTGCGCCAGCACGCCGATCACGGTAGCGCCGATGAGGTAAGGCGGCACGCCCAGGTCCGCCAGGCGCGTGATGGCCGAGGCCGAGTCGTTGGTGTGCAAGGTGCTGAACACCAGGTGGCCGGTGAGCGCCGCCTGGATCGCCATCTCGGCGGTTTCGAGATCGCGGATTTCACCGACCATGATGATGTCCGGGTCTTGCCGCATCAGCGCACGCAGGCCTTCGGCAAAGCCGAGGTCGATGGCCGATTGCACCTGCGTCTGGTTGAACGCCGGCTGGATCATTTCGATCGGGTCTTCGATGGTGCAGACATTCACCTCGTCGGTGGCCAGGCGGCGCAGCGTGGAGTAGAGCGTGGTGGTCTTGCCCGAACCGGTGGGGCCCGTCACGAGAATGATGCCGTGCGCTCGCGACACCAGCGACTCCCAGCGCTGCGCGTCGTGGCTGCCGAAGCCGAGCGCATCGAGCTGCTTGACGGTGGTGTCGGGGTCGAAGATGCGCATCACCATCTTTTCGCCAAACGCGGTGGGCAGGGTCGACAGGCGCATTTCGACCTCATCGCCGGCCGGGTTGCGCGTCTTGATGCGGCCGTCGAGCGGGCGGCGTTTTTCAACCACGTCCATGCGGCCGAGCAGCTTCACGCGCGCGATCATCGCGTTCATCACACCCGGCGGCACCTGGTAGACGGTGTGCATCACGCCGTCGATGCGAAAGCGGATCACGGAAAGATCGCGCCGCGGCTCGAGGTGGATGTCGCTCGCGCGCTGGTCGAAGGCGTATTGCCACAGCCAGTCGACCACCTGCACGACACCCTGGTCGTTGGCGTCGAGCTGCTTGTTGCTGCGCCCGAGCTCAACGAGCTGTTCGAAGCTCGCGGTGGCCGCCATTTCGCCGGTCTTGATCGCGTTGCGCACCGAGCGCTGCAGCGTGTAGAACTCGGTGGTGAAGCGCACCACGTCGATCGGGTTGCACACCACCAGCTTCAGCGCCTTGCGGGTGTGGGCCTCGATCTCTGGCACCCAGCCCAGGTCGAACGGCTCGCTGGTGGCCACCGTCACTTCATTGAGGCCGAATTGCAGCGGCAGCGAGCGGCGGCGCTCGGCGTAGGTGATCGACATGACGTCGGCCACACGGCCCACGTCGACCTTCAGCGGGTCGATGCGCAGATACGGCATACCGCAGTGGCCGGCCAGCCACTCGGTGAGCATCTCGATGTCGAGCGGCTTGCCGCTCTTGGCGTTCATCAGCTCGGCGTTGGCCAAGCGCACCAGCGGGTGCTGCACGCTCTGGCCCGCGGCAAACCGGTGTGAGGTCTGCTCGTACATGGCCGCGCTGATGATGCCGTCTTCAAGCAGCCAGCGCAGCAGGCGTTTCCATTCGAGCCGACCCGCCGGGTGGGTGGTGGGCTTGTGAGGCTTGGAGGGGGTCGCTGGGGTGGCGGCAGTGGTCATGGTGTGGACTCTGGCAATGCCCGAATCATGCGCAACCACTTGCGCGCCGGCAGGCCGAAGCGAGTTTCAATGTTTTCTGCGCGCGCAGCAAGCAGGTCGCGGTCAGGAAAAGTAAGGTTCTTCACCGCGATGACTACGGTATTGCCTTCCTTGGTGGGCTGCATCGAGAGCACCGCATCAGGCCCGAAGGCCGCGGCGATGCGGCTCGCGCTCTTCTCAAAACTCGCGTCGCGGCCGAACAGGTTGACCGTCATCACGCCGCCGTCGGCCAGCAGGCGCTGGCAGGCGTCGTAAAAATCCTGGTCGTCGAGCACGGGGCTGGCGGCGTCGTGGTCGTAGAGGTCGACGTTGAGCACGTCGGCGGTCTCGATGTGCGCGGGGTCGGCCACGTAATCGGCGGCGTCTTGGTTGAGCACGCTCAGGCGCTTGTCGTCAGCCGGCAGCTGAAACCACAAGCGACACGCGGTGATCACGGTCGGGTTGAGCTCGACCGCGGTGGTCTTCATGCGCAGGTTGCGGTGGCAAAAGCGCGTGATGGCCGCCGAGCCCAGGCCCAGCTGCACGGCGTGGCCCTTGCTGAGCTTGCCGCCTTCGCGGAACAGCAGCCACACCATCATGCGCTGCACGTAATCGAGCTCGATGGTGTGCGGTTTGCGCACACGCATGGCGCCTTGCACCCACGGCGTGCCCAGGTGCAGGTAGCGCACGCCTTCGAATTCAGACAAGGTGGCGGGCGCCATGTCGGCTCTCTTGTCACCTTTTTTGTCACTTTTTTTTGTCATGCCATCCCAACCGTGTTGAAGGCTTCGCGCCAGGCCGCCAGCTTGCGCTCGAAGCTCCAGGCGGCGTTGGCCGGGCTGGTCGAGGGCAGGCGCAACACCTGCACACCGAGCGTGCGGGTGAAGCGCATGGCGCGGGCCGATTCTCCGCCGTTGTGGGCGACGGCCTGCAGCTGCGGCGCGAGCCGCTTCAAACCGGCCAGGTCGTTGAACTCGGCGTCCTGGATGGCGCTGTCGAGGCTGCCCTCGCGCCGGCAATGGGCATACACGTCCCAGATGCCCAGGCCGTGTTGCAGCGCCTCACGCAGGCGTTCGCGGTACGGCAGGGCGCGCAGGTCGACACCCCAGATCGCCGACAACACCGGCCAGAACTGGTTGCGCGGGTGGGCGTAGTACTCGCCCGCCTGCAACGACGCCACGCTCGGGAAGCTGCCGAGCACGACGAGCCGCGTGCGGTTGTCAATCACCGGGCTCAGGCCCTGCAAAAGCGTGTCAGGCGGCATCAGCCGTTCAATCTGCCAAGTTGGCCAGGCGCGGCAAGGCAACGTGCGCATTGGCTGAGCACACCTGTGCGGTTTGCGCCAGCGTCCAGCCGCGCAATTCGGCCAGCGTGGCGGCAATGCGTGGCAGCTCGGCGGGCTCGTTGCGAGCCACCTCGCCGGCCGCGCGCTGCTCGACGTTGCGGTACAGCCAGTGCGGCGGAATGTCGGGTGCGTCGGTTTCGAGCACCAGCGCCTCGGCCGGCAGGTCTTGCGCGAGGCGGCGAATCTGCAGCGCACGGTCGAAGGTCATCGCGCCGCCAAAGCCCAATTTGAAACCCAGGGCGACAAAGGTGTCGGCCTGCTGCTGGCTGCCGTTGAACGCATGGGCAATGCCGCTGACCGGAATGCGCCGCAGGTGCTTGAGCAGGTCATCGGCGGAACGCCTCACATGCAGGATCACAGGCAGGCCCGCCGCGCGCGCGAGCTTGAGTTGTTCGACATAAAAGTGCTCCCCCTTGGCCTGGTCCAGACCCGGCACGAAGTTGTCGAGGCCGATCTCGCCCACCGCCACCAGGCGCGGGTCGTCCCGGTGCTCGGCCAGGGCATCACGCAGTGCGGCGAGGTCGCTTTCTGCGGCATCGTTCACACACAAAGGGTGGATGCCCAGCGCATAAGCCACGCCGTGCTCATGGGCTAAGGCGCGCACCGTATTGAAGTTGTTGCGCGCGACGGCGGGCAGCACCAGTTGCTGGACACCGACAGCGCGTGCGCGAGAAACCACGACCTTGCGGTCGGCTTCGAACTCGGCGGCGTCGAGGTGGCAGTGGGTGTCGATCCAGGTCATGCGCCATCATGCCCTGGCCGTGCACAAAGGCGGCCTCCGTGATACGGTGTGTGTGTCGTCGGCAGGCATTCCCCGGCCGGCGCCAGGTTCCACGTGAACACCCGTGTGTGGAGGTGGCAGGCATGAGGAAGGCTCCGCTTTACAGCCGTTCGCCGCGACAGGCCGCAGCACCCCCGCCTGCCGCCGATGCAGCGCCACCACCACGCGCCGTCACCCAGCCGCAGCGCAGCTCGCGACGCGAACGCCTGGCCTGGATGGCAGTGAGCTTGTTGTTGATGGCGGTGGTCGCCTTGACGGCGCGCAGCGTCATGCCGGCGCAGCAAGTCCTGACCCAGCAACACATCGATGCCGCGGTGCGCCGCGCGCTTGAAAAAGACCCTTTGCCGTCGGCCTATGCCAGAGCCTATGGCGCCATCGCGCCATCGATCGTGCTGGTCGAAGGCGACAGCGAAGTCGACGACTTCCCCAGCCCACCGCCCGGCAAAGCCAAGAAAAAGCCCGGCGCCGAAGACGACTCACCCACTCGCAGCAAACACGCCACCGGCACCGGTGTCGTGATCGTCGACAACGGCACCATCCTCACCAACCTGCATGTGGTCGCCGGCTCCAAGCGGCTGAAGGTCACCTTCGCCGACGGCAGCGAGTCCGAGGCGGCCATCGTCGGTGTGCAGCCCGAGCACGACCTGGCGGTGCTGCGCGCTCGCGTGATCCCAGACGATCTGGTGGCCGCCACCATGCGCTCCACCAGCGACCTGCAGCCGGGCGACGAAGTCATCGCCGTGGGCTACCCGTTCGGCATCGGGCCTTCGGTGTCGGGCGGCGTGGTCTCGGGGTTGAAGCGAGAGTTCCGCTCGCCGCAGGGTGCACGCAAGCTGACCAACCTGATCCAGTTCGACGCTGCCGCCAACCCCGGCAACTCGGGTGGCCCGCTGGTCACCATGGACGGCAGCGTGGTCGGCATCGTCACGGCCATCCTCAACCCGTCGGAGCAGCGCACCTTCATCGGCATCGGTTTTGCTGTCCCCATCGAAAACGCGGCCGCTGCGGCAGGCATGCCACCGTTCTGATCGAAAGCACTCATGAGCAAACCAGAATCGCACCCGACGGCCACGCTGATGGAGCAGATCCTCTATGAGGTGAAGCGTGTCGTTGTCGGGCAAGACCGCTTTCTCGAGCGTGTGATGGTGGCCATGCTGGCGCAGGGTCACCTGCTGGTCGAAGGAGTGCCGGGCCTGGCCAAGACCATCACCATCAAGACACTGGCCACCACCTTGCGCGGCAGCTTCAAACGCATCCAGTTCACGCCCGACCTGGTGCCGGCCGACCTGGTGGGCACGCGCATCTACAACCAGAAGACGGGCGAGTTCGCCACCTCGCTCGGCCCGGTGTTTGCCAACCTGCTGCTGGCCGACGAAATCAACCGCGCGCCGGCCAAGGTGCAGAGCGCGCTGCTGGAGGTGATGCAGGAGCGCCAGGTCACCATCGCCGGTGAAACGCACAAGGTGCCCGCGCCGTTTCTGGTGATGGCCACGCAGAACCCGATCGAGACCGAAGGCACCTACCCGCTGCCCGAGGCGCAGGTCGACCGCTTCATGATGAAGGTGCTGGTCGACTACCCGAGCGAAGAAGAAGAGTTCGTGATCGTCGAGCGCGTGACCGGCGACCCGGTCACGGTGTCGGCCATCGCCAGCACCGCCCAGCTGGCCGAGTTGCAGCACGAGTGCCGCAAGGTGTATGTCGACCCCTCGCTGGTGCAATACGCCGTCAAGCTGGTGGGCGCCACACGCACACCGGCCAAACACGGGCTGCCCGACCTGGCCAAGTACATCAACTTCGGCGCCAGCCCGCGCGCCACCATCGGCCTGATCGAAGGCGCCAAGGCCATGGCCATGCTGCGTGGCCGCAGCTACGCGCTGCCCGAAGACGTGATGGACCTGGTGAGCGACGTGCTGCGCCACCGCCTGGTGCTGAGCTACGAAGCGCTGGCCGACGGGCTGACCGCCGACCAGATCATCCTCAAGATCGTGCAAAAGATCCCCAAGCCCGACAAGCCGATGGCCCATGAACGACACAACGCCTGACGCCATCCTGCGCCGCCTCGAATGGACGGTGATTCGCCGTCTTGACGGGCTTCTGCAGGGCGATTACCGTACGCTGTTTCGCGGCGCGGGGCTCGACTTGGCCGACCTGCGCGAGTACCAGCACCACGACGACGTGCGCCACATCGACTGGAACGTGACCGCCCGTTTGCAGCAACCTTACGTGCGCCAGTTCACCGAAGACCGCGAGCTCACCGCGTGGTTCCTGCTCGACCTCTCGGGCAGCGTCGACTTTGGCTCCGAGCGCAGCAAGCGCAGTGTGTCGACCGAGTTCGTCGCCGTGCTGGCGCGCCTGCTCACCCGCCACGGCAACCGCGTGGGCGCCATGTTGTATGGCAACGCGCTCGATGAGGTGCTGCCCGCGCGCAACGGCCGCACCCACGTGCTGCACCTGATGCAACGCATGCTCACACACACCACGCCGCAGGCCAAGGCGCAGACGCAGCTGCAAGACCTGCTGCAACGCGCTGCGCCGCTGATCCCGCGCCGCTCCACCGTGTTCGTCGTGTCCGACTTCATCAGCTCGCCCGGCTGGGGCAATGCCCTCGCGCAGCTTGCGCAACGCCACGAGGTGCTGGCCGTGCGTTTGTACGACCCATTCGAGATGGCCCTGCCCGATATCGGCATGGTGACCATGCAAGATGCTGAAACGGGCGAGCAACTGCTGGTCGACACCCACGACCCGGGCTTTCGCGCGCGTTTTGCAAAAGCCGCCGATCAGCAGGAGGCCGAGTTGCGCACCGCGCTAACACGCGCGGGCGTCGACGCGCTGGAACTGTCGACCCAAGACGACCTGGTCAACACCCTGATGCGTTTTGTCGAGTTGCGCCGCCAGCGCAGCCGGTTGGCCGCGGGCGGCGGCATGCCGGGTCACCTGAAACCCCTGCCGACGGAGGATCGACATGAGCTTCGTGTGGCCTGACTTCCTCTGGGCGCTGCTCGCGCTGCCGCTGCTGGTGCTGCTGTACTGGTGGCTGCTGCATCGGCGCAAGAAGACGACGCTGCGTTTTGCCAGCCTGTCCATCGTCAAACAAGCCATGGGCAAAGGCCCGGGCTGGCGTCGCCATGTGCCGCCGGCCTTGATGCTGCTCGCGCTGGCCACGCTGTTGCTCGCCAGCGCCCGGCCGACCGCCGTGATCACGCTGCCGCTGCAGCAGGAAACCATCATCCTCGCGATCGACGTGTCGGGCAGCATGCGCGCGGCCGATGTGTTGCCCAACCGCATGGTCGCCGCGCAAGAAGCGGCCAAGGCCTTCCTGGCCGACCTGCCGCGCAACGTGCGGGTGGGCGTGGTGTCATTCGCCGGCACTGCGGCGGTGGTGCAGCCGCCCACCCAAAACCGCGAAGACACCGTGGCCGCGATCGATCGCTTTCAGATGCAGCGGGGCACCGCCATCGGCAGCGGCATCGTGCTGTCGCTGGCGACCATCTTCCCCGAGGCCGGCATCGACCTCTCGCAGATCACCGGCCAGCGCAACATGCCGCTCGGCCCCGGCGACAAACCGCCAAAGGAGTTCACACCGGTGCAACCCGGTTCTTTCAGTTCGGCCGCGATCGTGTTGCTGACCGACGGCCAGCGCACCACCGGCCCCGACCCGATCGACGCGGCCAAGATGGCCGCCGACCGCGGCGTGAAGATCTATTCGGTGGGCATCGGCACCAAGGAAGGCGAAACCATCGGCTTCGAAGGCTGGTCGATGCGCGTGCGGCTGGACGAAGACACGCTGAAGAACGTGGCCAACCTGACGCGCGGCGAATACTTTTACGCCGGCACCGCCGAGGACCTGAAGAAGGTCTACCAGTCGCTCAGCTCGCGCCTCATCGTCGAGAAAAAAGAAACCGAGATCACCGCCCTCTTCGCCGCCGTGGCGGCGGCCCTGGTGGTGCTGGCCGCAGGGCTCTCGGTGTGGTGGTTCGGCCGGGTGGCCTGAGGCACCCACAAGAGCCTCGTTGCAGTGCGCGGATGCGCTGTCTTGGTGCACATGAACCCGCCGCAAGCCCGACACTGCTGGCACGGCATCTGCTTCATTTGGCGAGAGAGGGCGATTCGTTCGCTCTTCATGGTGGCTAGGGTTCCGGTTGCGACGTGCTCGCAATGGCTGGTCCGAGAGCTGCCGGCCGCAGGCCCTTCGGGCCCCGGCTCCACGGAGGGACAAAAGCCCGGGAGGTGTTGCTTCGCTCGAAGCGCCCTCTCTGCGTGCTTGCCCCAAAACCTTCGAACCGTGGAGCTCCTATGCCATCTCTTGTTGCTTCTTCGTCGCTGAAACATCTCGCGCGCTGCTTCGGCGCCGTTGCCTTGGCCACCGCCCTGCTGGCGCCCCGCCTGGCGCAAGCCGAGATCAAGGTCGGCGTGTCCGACTGGCCGGGCTGGGTGGCCTGGTACGTGGCCGAGCAGAAAGGCATGTTCAAGAAGCACGGCGCCGACGTGAAGCTGGTCTGGTTTGCCAACTACACCGACTCGATCTCGGCGCTGTCGTCGGGCCAGCTCGACGCCAACTCGCAGACCTGGTCTGACACCCTGGGCCCGCTCGCCAAGGGCATCCCGATCAAGGCGGTGCTGGTCAACGACAACTCGGCCGGCAACGACGCGCTGATGGTCAGCCCCAAGATCAAGGACTTCAAGGCGCTCAAGGGCAAGAGCGTGGCGCTGGAGCAGTACAGCGTGTCGCACTTCGTGCTGGCCACCGCCCTCACGAAGAACGGCATGAAGCCGAGCGACGTGAAGATCGTCAACCTGCCCGCGGGTGATGCGGCCGCCGCCTTCCTCGCGGGGCGAGTGGACGCCGCCGTGGTGTGGAACCCGTGGGTCAACCAGATCCAGCAAAGTGGCAAGGGCCGCGCGCTCTTCACCTCGAAAGACATGCCGGGCCTGGTGCCCGACCTGCTGGTCGCACAAGACAAGGCCATCAAGGACAAGCGCAAGGACCTGGTCGGCATGATCAAGGCCTGGTTCGAGGCCGAGGCGTTCATCCGCAGCAAGCCCGACGAAGCCGCGCAGATCATGGCCAAGGTGGTGAGCATGAAGCCCGACGAGTACAAGGTCTTCTTGCCCGGAACCGCCTTCTTCGACGCCGCCGCCAACAAGGCCGCGTTCGATGCCAAGAACGCCAAGTCGCTGGTTGCCGTGGCCCCCACCATCGCCAGCTTCCTCAACGAACACAAGCTGATCGAAGGCACCGCCGACGCCGCCAAGGGTGTGGACGCCACACTGCTGCAAGACGCGCTGAAGTGAGCCGCCGATGTGGCTGATCCGCCAGGCGATCTCGCGTCGCCTGTACCTTGCGCTCGCGCTCACCGGGCTGGTGGTGCCGCTCGCGGCCTGGGCGTTGCTCGCGGCCAGCGGCAGCGTCAACCCGGTGTTCATGCCCTCGCCGCAAAAGGTACTGGCGCGCATCGCCTCGTGGTGGGCTGAAGACGGCCTGCTCGGCGACGCCGCCATCAGCGTGATGCGCGTGGTGGCGGGTTGGGCGCTGTCGGCGGTGATCGCGTTGCCGCTGGGTGTGTTCATCGGCAGCTGGCGTGCAGTGCAGGCGCTGCTGGAGCCGCTGACCGACTTCGTGCGCTACATGCCGGCGGTGGCCTTCGTGCCGCTGGTCATGCTGTGGGTGGGCATCGACGAAGGCGCCAAGATCGCCATCATCTTTCTCGGCACTTTCTTCCAGATGGTGCTGATGGTGGCTGAAGACGTGCGCCGTGTGCCCATGGCGCAGATCGAAGCGGCGCAGACCATGGGCGCGACCCGCTCGGAGATCTTGCAGAAGGTGATCGTGCCTTCGGCCAAGCCCGCGCTGCTCGACACGCTGCGCGTGACCATGGGTTCTGCCTGGACCTTTCTCGTGGTCGCCGAGCTGGTGGCGGCCAACTCGGGCCTGGGCTTTTCGATCCTGAAAGCGCAGCGCTTCTTGCAAACCGACAAGATCTTCGCCGGCATCTTGCTGATCGGCCTGATCGGCTTGGCCATCGACCAGGCGTTCCGGTTCGCGCACAAACGCGCGTTCCCGTGGTTGTATGGGAGGCACTGAGATGAGCCCTGCCTTGATTGAATGCCGCGCAGTCGGCAAGACCTACGCCGGTGCCAGCACGCAGGCCCTTGTCGACGTGAACCTCGATGTGGCTGCCAACGAGTTCGTCACCTTGGTTGGCGCCTCGGGCTGCGGCAAGTCCACGCTGCTGCGCACGCTGGCGGGACTGGAGGCGCACGACCGTGGCGAGCTGCGGGTGAACGGTGCACCCATCGTCGGCCCGGGGCCGGACCGCGCCATGGTGTTCCAGCACTACAGCCTCTACCCCTGGCTGACGGTGATCGACAACATCAAGTTCGTGCGCCAGCTCAAGGTGCACACCGAAGGCCGCAGCAGCGCCGACGTGGAGGCCGCCTCCGGCCGCGCCGATGCGCTGCTCAACCTGATGGGCCTGTCGGCGGTGGCCCACGCTTACCCGAACCAGCTGTCGGGCGGCATGCAGCAACGGGTGGCGATCGCGCGCGCGTTTTTGAGCCGCCCGCCGATCCTGCTGATGGACGAACCCTTCGGTGCGCTCGACGCACAAACGCGCGAGGTGATGCACGACCTGATCGCCCACGTGCACCGGCAAGAGCGCAGCACCATCGTCTTCGTCACCCACGACGTGGAAGAAGCGCTTTACCTCGGCCACCGCGTGGTGCTGATGGCGCCACGGCCGGGGCGCATCGACACCGTCTACGACGTGCCCTTGCCGCACAAGCGCACGCAAGACATGCGCTTGTGCGCTGAGTTCCTGCAGCTCAAGCGCCAGGTGCTGGAGCGCATTCGCGAAACCTCGGGCATGAAGACCGACCTCGACCTGCTCGAAAAGCTCAGCCAGCAGGCGAACTGACACGGAGAGACACACGTATGGAAAGCTTCACCACCATCCCGCCCAACCCGCCCGCCACCGAACCCGTCGATGCGCCCGCGCTGCAGCGCTTCGCACCCGACTTGCCCGCTGACCACCTGATGTGGTCCGACACCCTGCCCGGCGGCGGCCACTGGTCCTACCTGATGCCGCGCGGCAGCAGCCTGCGCCTGGTCGCGCTCGGCGAAGGCGCCAACCTGAGCGCGCTGCTCTACGCCGCGCGCAACCCGCTCGAGCGCTACAACCTGCCTGACACGGTGAAGGCGCTGCACACCGCGCACTACACGCGCGGCCACGTGCTGATGAGCGACATGGGCCGCGCCCTGGCCTCGATCACGCGCGACGATGTGGGCTGGCACGACCCCTTCGGTGCCCTGCTCGACGACGCGGCCATGGAGGCCAAGTACGGCACACACCGCTACGCGCAGCACCGCAACGCCATGCACCGCTCGGGCAAGACCGGCTTGCTGATCGAGATCGGCAAACACGGCCTGGGCCGGCGCGACCTCATCGCACCGGTCAACTTCTTCACCAAGCTGACGGTCGACGAGGAAGGCCGTTTCCACTTCGCGCCCGGCCACGCCAAGGCCGGCGCCACGGTCGAGCTGCGCTTTGAGATGGACGTGTTGCTGGCGCTCAGCAGCGCACCGCACCCGCTGAACCCCTCGCCCGACTACGCCCCCGCCGCCATCGGCCTGGCCGCCTGGCGCAGCGGCCCGGCGCCGCCCGACGACTACTGCCGCAACTTCCGCCCCGAGAACGCACGCGCGCTGCACAACGCCGAGATGCTGGCCCTTTGATGGAGACCCGATTCATGACCGCGATGCAACTCAAGGAAAGCGCCTTGGCACCGGCCCGCGCCACCGCCCGCCACACCGTGGCCGCT
>NZ_JANOCG010000351.1:0-11522 GCF_031412075.1 Rhizobacter sp. | reverse complement strand
GCTTGCCGATGAAGGGGGCGGTTGAGAGCTTGAATGTGTCTGTGGCCTCGGGTGTGTGCCTGTATGAAGCTTTGCGGCAGCGAGGCGGGTGAACAAAGATCAAGGGCGTCCAAAAAGAAAGCATCACAGGGCACGGTTGTTGCCTGACAAGCAAGACATCAACAAGGGGTCGCCGTCATGCCCGTCATCGAAGTCAAGCACCCACTCGTCAAACACAAGATCGGCCTGCTGCGCGAGAAAGACATCTCGACCAAGCAGTTTCGTGAGTTGACCAACGAGCTCGGCCGCTTGCTGGCTTACGAAGCCACGGCCGACTTTCCGCTCGAGAAAACACGCATCGAATGCTGGAGCGGCCCGGTCGAGATCGAACAGGTGCGCGGCAAGAAGGTGACGGTCGTGCCCATCCTGCGCGCGGGCCTGGGCATGCTCGATGGTGTGCTCGACATGATCCCCAACGCCAAGGTCAGCATCGTGGGCCTGAGCCGCAACCACGAGACGCTGCAGCCCGAGCACTACTTCGAGAAGTTCGTCGGCCACCTCGACGAGCGCACCGCGCTCATCGTCGACCCGATGCTCGCCACGGCGGGCTCGATGATCGCCACCGTTGACCTGCTCAAGAGCCGAGGTTGCTCCGACGTGCGGGCGCTGGTGTTGGTTGCCGCTCCGGAAGGCGTGACTGCTCTGCAGAACGCTCACCCCGACGTGCGCTGCTGGACGGCCGCGATCGACAGCCACCTGAACGAGGTCGGATACATCATTCCGGGCCTCGGCGACGCGGGCGACAAGATTTTCGGCACCCGCTAAGCCCTGCAATCCCCACGGATTGTCTCGGTCAAGCGCTCAACACATCCATACCGGAGATTCGGTTTGATGCCGATTGCTGGGGGCTCAAAAACTTGCTGCGCCGCGATAGCCAGCGTTACTTTTCCGAGCCTGCAAATGCCTTGACCCTCGCCCCTCTCGGGCCTTATGGTCTGCCCTCCAGCGCAAAGGAGCTTTCTGATGAAGAACCCGTTTCGCTTCTGGATGACCAGTGGAGTTGCCATCATGGTCGCGGCTGCAAATGGTGGCCGCAGCTTCGCCGGTGAAGAGCGTTTGACGCTCACCCGCGTGAGCCCTTACGACGTGTCTGACATCGTGCAGCGCATCGAAAAGAGTGCCCAGCGGCACGGCATGCATGTGCTGGCGTGTCTGCCGCAGCATGTCGATGCGATCACGGGCGAGTCGCGCTACATCATCGTGCTGGAGTCGTCACAAGGTGGCACGCCGGTGCAGATGGAAACCCCCGACGCCCAACCCGACCTGCTGCTGAGTGTGGTGCTCCGGCGAGGGGTTCATGGTGGCACCGAGGTCTTCTTGCACCAGGGCGCTTTGCGCGACCTGCCTGAAGATCTCTCGGCGCAAGTGAAACACGATCTGGCCGACTTGCCGGCCATGCTCGACGATGCGCTGGCCGCCTGAGCGTCGTCAGACCCGCCCGCCGCGCTTCATCGTCTGGCGCTGTGCCCACACGCTCACCACCAGCGCGAGCAGCATCCAGCCGAGGCCGATCCAGTGCAGGCTGCCGTAAAGCTCCTTGCCGGTGTGGCCGAGCGCCGAATGGGCTGCGACCACCACACCCCCGCCGCCCGCGCCAATCGCCTGGCCGAGGTAGATGGCCGAGGTGTTCAAGGCCATCAAGGCCGTGGCGAGCTCGGGTGCGGCCTGGCCCAGCCGGGCCTGCTGCGCAGAGTTTGACGCGAAGCCGCCCAGCCCCCACGGCACCGCCACCAGCGCGATCAACACCACGCTCGTGGCCAGTGGCCACAGCAGCAGGCTGACGGCCATGGCGCTCAAGGCCAACGCCACGATGCGTGCGGCCCCCACGTGGTCGATGTAGCGCGAGAGCAGCAGGTTGCCCAGCAGCCCGAACGCGCCGAACCAGAAGAACATGAAGCTGGTCTCGGCCGCGTTGGCGCCGATGACCTGCCGGTAATAAGGCGCCATGTAGGCGAAGAGCGTGAACTGGCCCGCGCCCGACAAGGCGGTGACGAGGATGATCGCCATCAACACCGGGTGGGTCAACACCTCGCGCCAGGCGGCCAGGCGCATGGCCGGCGGCTTGACGCCATCGGGCATCACCGCCCACACCCACCACGCCGCACCGGCCGACAACACGGCCACCAGGCCGAAGGCCCAACGCCAGCCGAACTCTTCGCCGATGAAGCTGTGCACCGGCATGCCCACCACCGAAGCCACCGACCAGCCTAGGAAGATGAAGATGATCGCGCGGCCACGCTCTTCGGGCGGCGCGACGAAACCGATGGCCGCCGCGGCTTGGGGTGTGTAGACCGCGGCGGCGATCACACACAGCGCACGCAGCGGCAGCAGCACGGCGTAGTTGGGCGCCACCGCGCTGAGCGCGTGGCCGACCGCAAACCACACGAGCGACAGCGTGAGCAGACGGCGGCGGTCCCAGCCGCCCACCAGCGCAGCCAGCACCGGGGCGCCGAAGCACATCAGCACCGCCGATACCGAGATCAGCTGCCCGCCCAACGCCACGCTGACTCCCAGCGAGCGGATCAGGTCATTGAGCGAGCCCGCCACCACCATCACGCCGCAGCCGATGGCGAAGTTGCCGAACATCAGTGCCCACCTGGCACGAGCGAGCAGTTGATGGGTGCTCAGCGTCTCCGTGCTCACCCGCGCAGCACCTTGAGCGCTGCAGGGTTGACGATGCCGGTGGGGTTGCCGTTCACGAAGTTGATGACGTTGTCGAACGCCGCGCCGAAGTAGAGCTCGTAGCTGTCTTGCTCCACATAGCCGATGTGCGGTGTGCAGACGGCGTTTTCCAGGCGCAGCAGCGGGTGGCCTTGCAGGATGGGCTCGGTCTCGAACACGTCGACCGCCGCCATGCCCGGGTGGCCGCGGTTGAGCGCCGAGACCAGCGCGCCTTCTTCGATCAGCTCGGCGCGCGAGGTGTTGACCAGCAGCGAGGTCGGCTTCATGCGCGCCAGGTCGTCGAACTTGACCACGCCGCGGGTGGCGTCGGCCAGCCGCAGGTGCAGGCTCAGCACATCGCTGGTTTCGAAGAACGATTCGCGTGATTCGGCAATCGTGTAGCCGGCGGCGCGGGCACGTTCGCGCGAGGTTTCGCTGCCCCACACGATCACGTTCATGCCGAAGGCCCGGCCGTAGCCGGCCACCAGCTCGCCGATGCGCCCGAAGCCCCATAGCCCCAGCGTCTTGCCCTTGAGCACCATGCCGACACCGAAGTTGGCCGGCATCGATGCCGCCTTCAGCCCCGATTGCTGCCACGCCCCGTGCTTGAGGTTGCCCACGTACTGCGGCAGGCGGCGCATGGCCGCCATGATCAGCGCCCAGGTCAGCTCGGCCGGGGCCACCGGCGAGCCCACGCCCTCGGCCACGGCGATGCCCAGGCGGGTGCAGGTCTCCACGTCGATGTGTGAGCCGACCTTGCCGGTCTGCGCCAGCAGCTTGAGCTTGGGCAGCTTTTCCAGCAGCTGGCGCGGGAAGTGGGTGCGCTCGCGGATGAGCACCAGCACCTCGGCATCACGCAGCCGCACCGAAAGCTGGCCGATGCCCTTGACGGTGTTGGTGAAGACCTTGGCGTTCAAGTGCTCCAGCCGCGCGGCGCACTTGAGCTTGCGCACAGCGTCTTGGTAGTCGTCGAGGATGATGATGTTCATCAGTGTGGGCACTGCTGGGGGTGACGGGTCATTGTGCCCGCTTCGAAGTAGCATCTGTGCTCTCAAAAACGCGGAGACCCCATGTCCAACACCATGTATTCGGCCAGCGTGCCGGTGTTTGTTCGCAAGCTCGGCAGCCTCGTCAAATGGATCGACAAGGCCGAGGCCCACGCACAGGCCAAGAAGTTCGACGGCGCCGTCTACCTCGCCGCCCGCCTGGCGCCCGACATGCTGCCCTTCAGCAAGCAGATCCAGATTGCCTGCGACGGCGCCAAGTTCTGCATCGCCCGCCTGGCCGGTGTCGAGGCCCCCAAGCATGAAGACAACGAAGCCACCCTGGCACAACTGAAAGAGCGTATCGCCTCGACGCTGGCCTTCATCCAGTCGGTGCCCGAAGCGCAGATTGCGGGCTCCGACGACAAAGACATCTCGGTGCCGCGCCGTGACGGTGCCGTTGCGATGAAGGGCGAGTTCTACCTCAACCACTACGCGCTGCCCAACTTCTACTTCCACGTGACCACAGCCTATGCGCTGCTGCGCCACAACGGCGTCGAGCTGGGCAAGAGCGACTTCCTGGGTCTCACCTGAGGTGCTGGCCACGCTGGGCATCCACGACCTGCCGCTCTTCGTGGTGGCGGGGTTGCTGCTCAACCTGACACCGGGGGCCGACCTGCTTTATGTGGCGGGCAACGCGGCCGCTGGCGGGCGCCGCGCCGGCATGCTGGCGGCCCTGGGCATTGGGGCGGGTTGCCTGTTTCATGTGGCACTCGCCGCGATGGGCCTGTCGGCCTTGTTGGCGACGTCCGAGCTGGCCTTCACCGTGGTCAAGTGGGTCGGGGCGGGCTACCTGGTCTGGATGGGGCTGGGCATGCTGCGCTCGCGTGGTGGCGTGTCGGCCCCGGCGGTGCTTGACCCACAGCGTGTGTTCTGGCGCGGCGTGCTGACCAATGCGCTCAACCCGAAGGTGGCGCTTTTCTTCCTGGCCTTCTTGCCGCAATTCATCACGCCGCACAGCGCGCACCAGGCGCTGGCGTTTGCTCTGCTGGGCCTGGTGTTCACCGTCAACGGCACCCTGGTCACGCTGGTGATGGCGTGGCTTGCGGGCACGGCGCGTGAGCGCTGGGCGGGCAATGCGCGGGCCGGCAGGCTGGGGCTGTGGCTTCAGCGCGCGGCGGGCGCGATGTTCGTGGTGCTGGGTGTGAAGCTGGCCGTGGGCGGCCGTTAGCACGCCACCGTTCGCCCTGAGCTTGTCGAAGGGCTTGCTACAGCGGCACGAAGGCCGTGTTGCCACCGCCTTCAGGGAAGGCGCTTTCGATCTGCTGAATCAACTCCTGGCGGTGCGTCTCGGTGCTGGCCTTGTGGCGCGGCAGCGCTGCGAGCACCGCATGGCGAATGCGCCAGAGTTCGATCACTTCACCGGCCAGGCGCACCTTGCGTTGCAAGAGCGCGCCGGTGGCGCCTTCGATCTCGGCCGCGGCGTGCATGAAGCAGGTCTTCATCTCGACAAAAGCGCGGCGGGCCGCCACGCGGGCCAGGCGGTCTTCCGGCAGGCCAAAAGCATGCAGGTCGGCGGCGCGGTGGAAGCTCAGTTCGGCGTGGGCGGTGTTCATGTAAGCAATTGTCGGCAGCGGCGCAGCTCGCCCAAAGCGCGAACAGAAGCCTTCTTGCCCAGCAGTTCAGCGCCTTCTGCGGGCAACCCGGATGCGCCGCCAGCATGCCAACGGTTACGCTCACCCTGTCTGAACAGGGGCAGGACTTGCGCATGAAATGGCTTCGTCGCGGCGCATGGGCGCTGGTGCTGGTGGTGCTCGTGGTGGCCGCTGCGTCGTGGATCTACAGCCGGCGTGTGCTGCCGATGACCAGCGGCACCATGCCGCTGCAGGGGCTGCGCGGCGAAATCCGCATCGAGCGTGATGCCGATGGCATCCCCACCATCAAGGCCGCCTCGCGCGACGACGCCATGTTCGGCCTGGGTTACGTGCACGCGCAAGACAGGCTGTGGCAATTGGAGACCCACAAGCGCATCGGCTCCGGCCGCCTGGCTGAATCGTTTGGCGAGTCGGCACTCGAGACCGACAAGTTCCTGCGTGCCCTCGGCGTGCGCCGCGCCGCCACCGCGCAGTGGGAGCAGGCCAGCGCCGAAACTCGCGCCGCACTCACCGCCTACGCCGCCGGCATCAACGCCTACGTGCAAAACGAGATGAGCGCGCGCCCGCCCGAGTTCATGCTGACGGGCACCGTCGTCGAACCCTGGATGCCGGAAGACAGCATGGCCTGGGCCACGATGATGGCCTGGGACCTGGGCGCCAACTGGTCGGCCGAGCTGCTGCGCCTGCGCATGGCGCTGAAGATGCCGGTCGAGCGCATCAACGAGTTGTTGCCGCCATACCCCGGCGAAAAACCGCTGCCCACGGCCGACTACGCCGCGCTGTTTCGCGGACTCAAGCTGAGTGCCACGCTGGGCCAGCAGGCGCTCAACGCCGCGCCCGAGTCGGGGGTGGAAGGGGTGGGCTCCAACAACTGGGTGGTGCACGGCTCGCACACCGAGAGTGGCAAGCCGCTGCTGGCCAACGACCCGCACCTGAAACTCACCGCACCGGCGCTGTGGTACCTCGCCCGCATGGAAGCCCCCGGCTTCAAGGTGGCCGGCGCCACCATGCCCGGCCTGCCGTTCGTGGTGCTGGGACAGAACGAACATGTGGCCTGGGGTTTCACCAACACCGCGCCCG
Source organism: Rhizobacter sp. (assembly GCF_031412075.1). Classification (GTDB taxonomy): domain Bacteria; phylum Pseudomonadota; class Gammaproteobacteria; order Burkholderiales; family Burkholderiaceae_C; genus Rhizobacter. Next base: position 5,104 of record NZ_JANOCG010000351.1, on the reverse strand, counting down.
ATGTGCAAGACCTCTACATCGAGCGCATCAAGCCCGACGATGCGACCCAGTACCAGACGCCCGAGGGCTGGGCCTCTTTTGCCAGCGTCACCGAAGTCATCAAGGTCAAGGGCAAGCCCGACGTGAGCCTGGTGGCGCGCAGCACGCGCCACGGCCCGGTCATCTCTGACGCTGGCGCGGTGGCCACCGAGGGCGTCACCGGCCCCGCCACACAACCGGCCTATGCCCTGGCCATGCGCTGGACGGCACTCGACGTGGACTCCGGCACCGTCGATGCCGCACTCGCCTTCAACAGCAGCCGCAGCGTGGCCGAGTTTCTGGCCGCTTCGGGCAAGCACCTGGCGCCGATGCAAAACATGGTGGTGGCCGACGACCAGGGCCACATCGGCATGGTCTCCGCCGGCCGGGTGCCGGTGCGCAAACCCGAAAACGACTTGAAGGGCCTGGTACCCGCACCTGGTTGGGATGCGCGCTACGACTGGGCCGGCGTGTTGGAGCCCACCTGGACCCCGCGCGAAACCGACCCGCCGCGCGGCTGGATCGCCACCGCCAACCAGCGCATCCACCCGGTCGACTACCCGCACTTCATCACCAGCGAATGGGCGGCGCCGTACCGGCAGCAGCGCATCGAGCAGCTGCTGGCGGCAAGGCCGAAGCACAACCTGGAGAGCCTGCGTGCCATCCAGAGCGACCTGTACTCGGCCGGCACGATGAAGCTGATGCCGGTGCTGCGCAAGGCCAGCTCCGCGCACCCGCTGGCGGCGGCAGCGCAGCGTGAACTGGCAGCCTTCGACGGGGTGATGGCGGCCGACAAGGCGGCACCGCTGATCGCCTGGGCCTGGGCTCGGCAGCTCACCCAAGGCGTTTTTCGCGACGACATCGGCGACGCCTTGTACGAGCGTCAGATCATCGGCAGCCGCAGCTTCCGTGAGGGGCTCGAAGGCGTGCTGGAGCGCAACGACGCCTGGTGGTGCGACAACAAGGCCACTCCCACCGCCGAGACCTGCGACGAGCAGATCAACACCGCCTTCACCCGCGCACTCGACGAGCTGCAGGCCGCCCAGGGCGCCGACGTGGCGAAGTGGCAATGGGGCAGGGCGCACCAGGCCCGCTCGGAGCACCGCCCCTTCAGCCGCGTGAAGCTGCTCAGCAAGTGGTTTGAGCTGCGCACGCCGGTGGGGGGCGACACCTACACGGTCAACGTCTCGCGCGTGACCCTGCGGCCCGACCCCACCACCGGTGAGTTCTATCTGGATGAGCACGGCCCGTCGTTTCGCGCGCTTTACGACTTGGGCGACCCGTCGAAGTCGCGCTTCATGCATTCGAGCGGGCAATCGGGCATCGTGTTTTCGCCGCTCTACAGCAGCTTTGTCGACCGCTGGCGCGAGGTGAAAGACGTGCCGGTGTGGGGCGGTGAGGCCAAGCGCACCCTGGTGCTCAAGCCGCTGAAGTAACGATCACTGCTTCTTGGGAAGCATGGCGGTGATGGTCGCCTGCCATGCCGGGGCGGGCATGTCGACAAGTCGCTTCCGGATCTCTTCGCTCACCTCGGCGCTCCAGCCCTCTCGCGGAGACAAGGACGGGGGCAACTCGTCGATCAAGGGTGCCCTGAACGTGCCTCCCCATTGGGTAGTCGTCGGGCGACCGACTTGCTGAACCGCAAGGGGTCGTCCGGTCACGCAGTCGATGAGCGAGATTTGAAGGGGCCGCACAAGCCGGGTGGGCTTGGTGATTTGCGAATAGACCGCAGGCGACCCGCCTTCAACCAGAAACACGGCGTCGAGCGAATTTACCGAGCAAAGCGCCTGGACGCTCTTGCCGATGGAGGCCCAGTTTGGATACTCCGCGCCCTTGGCGCGGCCCGCGATCAATCTGGAAAGATCCGTGCCTTCGCGGTTGACCTGGACTACCGCAACGCCCCCCAATGCGTTGAGCGCTTTGGTTGCCTGTGCTTCGTAGTGCGAATCGAGTCCCCAGGGAGCAATGTCCTTCTGCTCCCGCTTGTTTCCAAACACGGTAAAGCCCGTGTGCTGGATGATGAATGAGTCGCCCGTCAGAGAAACCACGGAGACGCGTTTGATGCGAGAAGCGGTGTCCGTCGATATGGGCATGTCGAGTGTCGAGCACCCGGAAACAAGGATGGCCAACCCGGCCGAGGCAAGCAGTATTGCTAAAACTCGCATAAAAGCCAGTCCTCCTTTGTCAACGCACTGTGGTCGTCCGCTTGAGGCTCATCGAACACCAGTCGGCGCTCGTATCCCCGCTGCTGCCCGAGTCGCGGCTCAGGTACCTGCAGGCAGCGTGTAGTCCAAAGTGTAGAGGTGCTTGCCGTCGGTGATGTCGATCGACAGGCTGCCGGCGATGCCGGTCAACTCATCGGTGCCCGAGTCGGGCACCACCAGCACGGTGAGCGCGGGCGCCCCGCGCGTCATCGTGCCCAGGTGCTGCAACATGAAGCTGCCGCTTCGCCCCTGCAGCGTGCCCGTGACACGCTCGACGGCCACATAGCCGGCCGAGCCCTTCACGGCCGTGAGGGCGGTGAGCATTTCGCCCGTGCTCGTGCCTTGCAGGTCGCCGCTGAAGACCTTGTCGATCGACATGCGGCCCAGGCCGGACTCCGCATCTGCGAGAGGCTGGGGCAGGAGCTTGACTTCGAAGCTGCCGGTGGCGTGAATGGTCGTCATGGAGTGATCCTCAAACCTGCCCGAACAAGGCCTTGCGCTGCGCGGTGTAGTTCCACCACGGCGCGGGGGCGGCGCCGCCCATGAAGTCGGTGGCGGCCATAAAGGTGTCGAGCACACAAGGGTCGTGACGCTGGCCGGTGACGGCGCACAAGGTCTGGTACAGCACGAAGGCGTCTTTGCCGCGCAGCTGCCTGGGATGGTCGATGCCGATCGTGCGCAGGTCTTGAGCCAGCGCGGGGCCGATGTTGGGCAGTTGCTCTAGCGCCTGGCATTCATCGGCGCTGTGGGCTTTGGGAGATTTGATCGCTGCCATCACGCGCTCACATCATCATGTTGTTGCGAATCAAGCCGACGGCAATGCCTTCGAGCTCGAAGTCGACGTCGCCAAAGGGGATGACGATGGGTTCGAAGTCGGGGTTCTCGGGCAGCAGCTCGATGCTGGTGCGGGTGCGCTTGAAGCGCTTGACGGTGACCTCGTCGCCCAACCGGGCCACGACGATCTGGCCGTTTTTCGCGTCTTTGGCTTTTTGCACGGCGAGCAGGTCGCCGTCCATGATGCCAGCGTCGCGCATGCTCATGCCCTTGACCTTGAGCAGGTAGTCGGGCCGGCGCGGGAACATGCTGGCTTCCATCAAGTAGGTTTGATCGATGTGCTCTTGCGCGAGGATGGGGCTGCCGGCCGCCACGCGGCCCACCAGCGGCAGCGTGAGCTGCGCCAGGCTGGGCAAGGGCAGGCTGAACTGCTTGCCGCGGCTCTCGTTGAGCGCACGCAATGTGTCAGACTTCAAACGGATGCCGCGGGAGGTGCCGCCCACCAGTTCGATGACACCTTTGCGGGCCAGCGCTTGCAGGTGCTCTTCGGCGGCGTTGGCGGAGCGGAAACCCAGCTCGGCAGCGATCTCGGCCCGTGTGGGTGGCGCGCCGGTGCGTTCGATGGCGCTTTGCACCAGGTCGAGAATCTGCTGCTGTCGGTCGGTGAGTTTGGGCGCTTCGTGCATGGCAGTCCTTGTGGGCACTGGGTGGATCGAGCGGGGCTGAGCATCCATCCAGTGGCTGTATTTTCATCCAGCTTCTCAAAAAATGCAAAACATCATCGTGGTGCTGGGCACCGGCGGCACCATCGCCGGCACCTCGGCCGTGGCGGGTGACAACATCGGCTACACCGCCGCGCAGATCGGCGTGGCGCAGTTGGTGAAGGCGATTCCGGCGTTGGCCGGCGTGCCGCTGGAATGTGAGCAGGTTGCGCAGGTCGACAGCAAGGACATGGGCTTTGCCATCTGGCGCGCGCTGGCCCTGCGCGCCGCGCACCATTTGGGGCGTGACGAGGTGGGCGGTGTGGTTGTCACCCACGGCACCGACACGCTGGAAGAAACCGCCTACTTTTTGCAGCGTGTGCTCGAGCCGGCCAAGGCCCTGGTGATGACGGCCGCGATGCGCCCCGCCACCTCGCTGCAGGCCGACGGCCCGAAGAACCTGCTCGACGCTGTGCGTGTGGCCGGCCATGTGGGGGTGCAAGGTGTGGTCGCGGTGCTGGATGGTCAGATCCACTCCGCGCACGATTTGCGCAAGACCCACACCTACCGTGTGGATGCCTTCAGCTCGGGTGATGCCGGCGCGTTGGGCGTGGTGGCGGACGGGCAGGTGCGCATCTCGCGCGCGAGGCCGAAGGGCGTGGCATGGGGATGCGAGCTGCTGCCGACTGACGCCGCCGGGTGGCCGCGTGTCGAGATCGTGCACAGCCACGCCGGGGCCGATGGCGCCGTGGTGCGCTTGCTGCGTGCGGATGGCGTGCGTGGCCTGGTCGTCGCGGCGACGGGCAACGGCACGGTGCACCGCGACCTGGAAGCTGCCTTGCTGGACGCCCAATCGAATGGCGTGAAGGTGCTGCGCAGCAGCCGCTGCCTGGGCGGCAGGGTGCTGGCAAGGGCCGACGACGTCTTGCCGTCGGCCGACGATCTCACGCCGGTGAAGGCGCGGATCGAGTTGCTGCTGACGCTGCTTAAACCACCGTCAGCGTGACGTCGATGTTGCCGCGGGTGGCGTTCGAGTACGGGCACACCTTGTGGGCGGCCGCGACCAGCGCTTCGGCCTTGTCTTTCTCGAAACCGGGGATGGTGATGGCCATGGCCACCTGGATGCCGAAGCCGCCGGTGATGGGGCCGATGCCCACGTCGGCCGTGATCGACACGTCGGCCGGCAGAGCGATCTTCTGGCCGGCGGCGACCGCCTTCATCGCGCCGATGAAGCAGGCCGAGTAGCCGGCCGCAAACAGCTGCTCGGGGTTGGTGCCAGTGCCACCGGCGCCGCCCAGTTCCTTGGGGGTGGACAGCGTGGCCTTGAGCGCGCCATCCGACGATTCGGTGGTGCCGGCACGGCCGCCGGTGGAAGTGGCGTGGGCGGTGTAGAGGACTTTGTCGAGT
>NZ_JANOCG010000350.1:0-5281 GCF_031412075.1 Rhizobacter sp. | reverse complement strand
GTCGGTGTCGGTGCGCGAGTTGGTCTTGTAGTGCGCCACGATGTAGTCGCGCGTGTTCTCGAAGCGCTTGTGCATGGCGGCGTTGAATGCCTCCTGCGCGCCGGGGCCGAGGTCGCCTTTCTCCAGCACTTCCACCAGCATGGACGCGGTGACCTGCACGAACAGCAGGGCCGTGGCTTCCAGAGGTTCGATGAAGCCTTGGGAAAGGCCGATGGCCACGCAGTTGCGGTTCCAGACCTTGGCCATGCGGCCTACGCGCATCTTGAGGTGGCGGGCGGGGATGTCGGCGTCCAGCAGCCCCAGGTGGCCGCGCAGCTCGGTCTCAGCCTCGTCGGCCGAGCAGTGCGCGCTGCTGTAGACATAGCCGTTGCCCTGGCGGTGGGTGAGCGGAATCTTCCACGCCCAGCCGTGACGCAGCGCGGTGGACACCGTCTGCGACTCGATGGGGCCTGCCAGCGGCGTCGGCAGGGCGACGGCCGCGTCGTTGAAGAGGTTCTCGCCAAATCCGACGAAGGGCGTCTGCAAGGCCTTGCCGGTCAACAGTGACGCAAAGCCGCTGCAGTCGACGAAGAAGTCGGCGGCCAGCGTCTCGCTGCCATCGAGCTGAAGGCGGTCGATGTCGCCACGCTCGTTGAGCTTCACGTCCGTGACATGGCGCTGCAGATGGGTCACGCCGCGCTCCACCGCCTTGGCGGCGAGGAATTGGCCGAGCAAGGTCGCATCGAAGTGATAGCCGTACCAGACGTCGAAGGGGAAGTTGGGCAGCGCGCGCGGGCCGCGGCGCTGTCGCGCCAGCGCCGCTGACACGAAGAAGCGGTCGGGATGCGCGTCAACGTCCGCGCCATCGAGCCGCGCATGCACGTTGTCGACGAAGGGATGCATGGTCATGTTGTCCAGCATCGACACGAAGGGGTGGAAGTAGCGCTCAAAGCCCGGCTTGGTCGACCAGCCCTCGAAGGTGATGCCGCTCTTGTAGGTGGCATTGCAGGCAGGCATCCATTCGGACTCCTCGATGCCGAGGATCTCGAAGAAGCGGCGCAGCCAGGGCGTCGAGCCTTCACCCACGCCGATGATGCCGACCTGGGGCGACTCGATGACGGTCACTTTCAGGCGCGGGCCGTAGGCCGTGGTGGCCAGCATCAGCGCCGACATCCAGCCCGCCGAGCCGCCGCCGACGACGCAGACATGCTTTACCGGCGGCGGCGCATCCGTGCTGCCACCCCGGGGGCGGGCGGCGATGTATTGGTCGATGAGGGTGGCGGTGTCGCTCATGGGGAGTGCTTACTGAAAAAGGGGAGCGTGACTTCCACGCTCCCCTTTTGATTGTGTTCAGCGGCAGGGCCTGCCGGAACCCGAGGGATCCAGCAGTGCCGGCAGGCGTCAGAACTTGACGTTGGCAGTCAGGTAGAACTGGCGACCGTTCTTGTAGATGCCGCGTGGCTGCACGTTCGAGGCGTAGTACTTCAGCTTCGGGTCGTTCAGGTTCTGCCCTTTGAGGTTGAGCTCGAAGTTGTCGGTGATCTTGTAGTTGACCGATGCCGACAGCACACCGCTGCCCTTCTGGAAGTAGTCGGTGGCACGGTCCTGGCCGATGAAGATGTCGTCGGTGTAGCTGTAGTTCACACGGGCCGAGAACTTGTCGTTCTCGAAGAAGCCGCCCACGGTGAACGAGTTCTTCACATTGCCGCGCAACACGTGGCCGGTTTCGTCCGAACCGTCCGCGTAGGTGTAGTTCGCGCTGACGCCGAAGTTGCCGGCGATCGGTGTCTCGCCCGCGAACTCCAGTCCCTTCACCGACGCCTTCTTGTTGGTCAGGCCGGTGATGACGAACTGGCGGTTGACCAACTGCTGCACGCCCCCTTGCTGGTTGGTGTTGCTCAGCAGGACCGGGTAGGTGCCCGTGAACGTGCCGTTCGTGATGTAGCTGCCCAGACGCATGTAGAACGCACCCGCCGAGACGAAGGCGCGCGGCGCGAAATACCACTCGACGTTGAGGTCGAAGTTGCTCGAGCGAACCGGCTTCAGAGTCGCGTTGCCGGCGGTGCCACCACCGATGGCGTTGTTGTCCAAGAACATGCCGGTCGTGTTCAGCTGTGTGAACGCAGACAAAGCCGTGTAGTCGGCGCGCGTCATCGTGCGGCTGGCCGCCAGACGAGCGACGATGTCCTTGGTCACATCGATGCGCAGGTTGGCGCTGGGCAGGATGTCGGTGTAGGTGAGATCCGACGACGTCGCGGTGAAGTTGCCGAACGCAGACGCCACGTCCACCTTGTCAGCCGGCAGGCTGTTGCGGAAGGCACCCGAGCTTTGCTTGGTGCGAACCACGCGCACGCCGACGATGCTGCTCCAGTTGTCGCCTTCCAGATGGCCCTGAACATAGGCGGCTGTGCTGGTTTCCTTCACGCTGTACTCGCCACCGTCGAACGGTGAGCGACGTGCGATGGGATCGCGGTTGGTGACGCGACTGTTGTACTCCGCCAGCGCTTCGGCCGAGATATAGGTCAAGGCCGTGGGAAAGCCGCTGCCCAGACCGCTGCCGTAGTTGCCCGGGTAGGACTGGCTGAATGCAGGCAGGGTGTAGGGCGAGTTCTGCGGGGCGTCCTTGCCGCTGGCGTCGGCGCAGGCGCTGGGCTTGCTCCAGTCCCAAGGCCCGACGCGGTAAGGCGTTCCGGTGGCGCAACCGGGGCCCTGGTTCAGCGTTGCATCGGTGTAGCGCTTGTGCTCGGCACCGCGCACGCCGAACTTCAGGCTCTTCAACATGCCAGTATCCAGCGTGTACTCGCCGTCCACCTGAGCCCAGCTTTCCTTGTCGTGCACGATGACGTTCTGAGTGCCGAAGATCCAGTCGAAGCCCAGCGCGGGATTCGTGAAGCTGAAGGCGGGGGCCGAGTCGTTGCCGTTCAGGGCGTAGCTGGCCTTGGTGGTGCGAATGGCGGGTTCGACCACATCCTGGCTGACGGTCTGTCCCTTGCCCTTGGAGGTGCCGGCGTTGGCGGTCAGCCGCAGCGCGTCGCTGACCCTGAGCGAGCCGTCAAGGCTCAGGAAATTGCTCTCGGCAGCGGCCTTGCGCGAGATCATGTCGTAGTAGCCAGCGGTCGAAGGCGTTGCCCAGTTGAAGGTCGCCTTGGTCAGTGTCTTGTTGCCGTTGTTGTCGGTGGCAACCGCATAGTCGGAGATCGTGGCGCTGTTGATCAGGCCGGCGCGTGGCGCAAGCAGGTAGTTGCGGTTGTAGTTGTCCGCATCCATCTTGGACGAGAAGCCCGTCAGCGTGATGTCCAGGTCCTTGGTGGGCTTGAACTGCGCGCGCACCAGGCCGCCCTTGCGCTCGCGCTCTTGCGTGAAGTAGGCCGCGCCGATTAGATCAGGGGTGTAGACGCCATTGAGCGCTGGGTTTGCGGCGATGAGCGCGGGCGCGTTGCTGCTGTCCAGCTTGGTGATGAATCCCAGCGTCTCCACGCCGTCCCGGCGCAGACTGCGCTTCTCAGAAAACGCCTGCACCAGCAAGCCGAAGGTCTTGGCCTCGTTCTTGAAGTTCAGCAGCGCGCTGAGTTGCGGATCGGTCTTCTTCGCCAGGTCGGCGTACACGGCGCCAATGTTGACGTCCAGGGTCAGTGCCTTGGAAAAGTCCAAGGGCTTGCGGGTGATGATGTTCACTGATCCTGCCGTGCCGCCTTCGATGTCGGAGGCTTGCGGCGCCTTGTGCACCTCGACGCGGGCCACGAGTTCCGAAGGCAGCAGCGAGTAGCTGACGCTGCGGCCGACGCCGGCGCCGGTCTGATCCAGTACGAACCAGTCGCCGTTGGCGACGCCGTGACCGTCCAACAGGGTCTGCGTCAGGCTTGGGTTGGTGCCGCGGATACCTACGCGGTCGCGCTCGTCAAAGCCACCCGAGCCACCGGCTGGGCTGTTCAAGATGGTGACGCCCGGCACCCGCGCCAGGGAGTCGGCGACATTCTTATCGGGCATCTTGCCGATGTCTTCGGCCGAGATGACGTCGATGTGGGCGTCGGCGTTGCGCTTGACGCTCAACGATTTCTCTTGCGATGCGCGGATACCGGTGATGGTCACCGTGTCGAGTTGCTGAGGGGCGGGCGCTTGCTGCGCCATGTTTGCGCCACTGGCGCCGAGCAAGGCGATGAACACCGCCTGGGAGATAGGGGTCTGTTTGACCTTCATGTGATGTTCCTCGTTGGAGCCAAAAAATCGGGGCGGCGATCTGCTTGGAGTCCCTTTGCATACCACCTTCGGGCCGGTTGCCGCCTTGCTAGCGTTCAAGAGCGCGTCCAACCAGTGCGATGCCACTGTAGCGATTGATAACGCCACTTTGCTACCAATTTTTAGTGGGGGATTTCCCTGTGGTATCAGCGGAGTTCTGCCTTCCAACAGGAGGCTTTGCTGGGCTGGGCCAGGCAGAGCGATTTATTGGTATCTATTTGGTATTGCGTTTGACGCCCGGACTGTTGTGCGTTGGCGACGCGCGGCCGGTTTGTGAGTCGGCGTCGTTTTAGATTGGTGGGCTGGCTAGGCGTGGCGTGCCCCCAACTGGTCTCATGTTGGTTCTGCCGGTCGTTGTGCTTCGGTCTTGGCGGGTTTGGCGGGCGCATCCGCCTCGCGGTGGCGATCGCCTTCAGCCTTGCCATGTCCCGAATTTGTCCGCTTGACCATCCCTGGCTGGAGCGCGCCTCGCCTTGAGCCTTTGGTTGCGCCTCATCGGCCCTGTGCTATAGTTGCGGGCTTGCCTCAGGAGGGGTGGCCGAGTGGTTAAAGGCAGCAGACTGTAAATCTGCCCGCATAGCGTACGCTGGTTCGAATCCAGCCTCCTCCACCAAAGACTGCTGTTGCTGTTGGCGGTCTCGGCGGCTCCCAGAGCGGGAGTAGTTCAATGGTAGAACCTTAGCCTTCCAAGCTAATGGCACGGGTTCGATTCCCGTCTCCCGCTCCATTGAGCAGCTCGGTCGGCAGACGTCGACACCGGTTTGCTGGCCAGTTCTTCTGGCTTTAAACCCGTGCCGATGCCCATGTGGCTCAGTGGTAGAGCACTCCCTTGGTAAGGGAGAGGTCACGCGTTCGATCCGCGTCATGGGCACCACAGCTTTTCACTTTTCTACTCGTTTCAACGGGTTCGCCTCAGGAGCGCAAGATGGCAAAAGGCAAGTTTGAACGGACCAAGCCACACGTCAATGTGGGCACGATTGGTCACGTTGACCACGGCAAGACGACGCTGACGGCGGCGATCGCGACGGTGTTGTCGAAGAAGTTTGGCGGCGAGGCCAAGGCCTAC
>NZ_JANOCG010000349.1:0-3444 GCF_031412075.1 Rhizobacter sp. | reverse complement strand
GTGGCGCGCACGCCGATGTCGTCCTTGTGGTCGACGAGCCAGCGGTCGGCGGCGCCGCGCCCCATCTCGAACAGGCGATCGAGGAACGCGCGGTCGGTGTCGAACTTGGAGTTGGCGCCCAGCGGCGCGAGGCCGTCGTCGTCGGCCACCATGTGCAGGCGCAGGTCTTTGTATTTGCCGGGGTCGAGCTTGCCTTCGCGCACCAGGCGCGAGACGAAGGCGATGGCACGCATCTCGCCCATCAGGCTCGCGTTGAAGGTGATCTCGCTCAGGCGGTCCATGATTTCTTCGCTGCGCGTCGGTGTGCCAACGCGCACCAACGGGTTGATGCGAACCAGCAGGATGTCGAGCGCCTCGGTGTTGTAGATCAGCGGGTAGAGCGCGGGGTTGCCGGTGTAGCCGCCGTCCCAGTAGGGCTCGCCCTCGATCTCGACCGCCTGGAAGAGCAGCGGCAGGCAGGCCGAGGCGAGCAAGGCGTCGATCGACAGCTCGCGGCCGGTGAACACCCGCGCCTGCCCGGTGGTCACGCTGGTCGCGGTGACGAAGAGCTTGAGGGGGTTGCGGCGCAGGGCCGCTTCGTCCACATGGCGGCGCAACACGTCGCGCAACGGGTTCAGGTTGAGCGGGTTGAACTCGTACGGGCTGAACGAGCGGAAGAAAGAGCTGACCCACTGGTAACCGGGTAGCTTGTCGAGCTGCAGGCCGTCGTGCAGAGCACGGGTGTTGCTCGCCGAGCCGGGGCAAAAGATCGAGCCCGAGCGGCTCACGTCGTGCCAGAACTCGCTCAGCGCCTGGCGTGCGCCCTCGCGCTGGCCGCGCTGGTAGCCGGTGGCCATCACCGCCGCATTCAAGGCGCCCGCGCTGGTGCCCGAGATGCCGTTGAAGTGGATCTGCTCGTCTTGCAGCAGGCGGTCGAGCACACCCCAGGTGAAAGCGCCGTGCGAGCCGCCGCCTTGCAGTGCCAGGTCGAGCGTGCGTTTGCCTGATGCGCGGGGGTTCGGGTTGTCGGGTGAGGAGGGCATGCGCGCGAGATCCTGAACGTCGTCAAGTGAGTGTGGGAGCCTGGGCCACTGCGGCGGGGAAGCGCACCGTGAAACGTGCGCCCGGCCCGAACGCGCCGCCGCCGTGATCGACCAGCATGCCGGTGCGGTGGCGCAGGTTGGCGTCTTCGAGCGCGATCTCGGCATGGTGCTGCTGCGCGATCTCGCGCACGATGGCGAGACCCAGGCCGGAGCCGTCGACGTTGGTACCGAGCGCGCGGTAGAAAGGCTGGAACACCATGTCGCGCTCGGCCGCCGGGATGCCCGGGCCCGAGTCTTCGACCTGCAGCACCACCACCTGGCCAAACGGGTCGTCGACCACACGCACGGTCACCGTGCCGCCCTCGGGCGTGTACTGCAGCGCGTTGTCGACCAGGTTGCGCACCAGCTCGCGCAGCAGCACCGGCTGGCCGTGCACCATCAGGCCTTGCGGGTGGCGCTCGCCGGTGTTGGGGCCTTCGTAGCCGAGGTCGATGCGCTTCTCCAGCGCACGCGGCACGAAGTCGCGCACGGCCTCGGTGGCGATGCGGGCGAGGTTCACGTCCTGGTGGCTCTGGGCCTGCGAGGCGTCTTCGGCGCGTGCCATGGCGAGCAGCTGGTTGACCATGCGTGCCGCACGCTGGCTGGAGCGCGCGATCTGCTGCAGCGACTTTTTCAGTGCCTGCGGGTCGCGCTCGCCAGCGTCGATCTCGCGCTGGGCCAGCTCGGCCTGGGTGCGCAGCCCGGCCAGCGGGGTTTTCAGCTGGTGGGCGGCGTCGGCGAGAAAGTGTTTCTGCGTGCCGATGCTGCGGTCCAGCCGCATCAGCAAGTCGTTGATCGCGCGCACCAGGGGAGCCACTTCTTCTGGCACCTCGCGCTCGTTGATCGGGCTCAGGTCGTGGCTTTCGCGGCGGCGGATGCGCTGCTGCAACTCGTTGAGCGGCTTGATGCCGCGCGCCAGCGCCAGCCACACCAGCAGCACCGCCAGCGGCAAGATGACGAACTGCGGCAGCATCACGCCCTTGATGATCTCGGTGGCCAGGCGCGAGCGTTTGCCCAGGGTTTCAGCCACTTGCACCAGGGCCGGCGAGGTGGGTGTGGGGGTCGCGCTCACCCAGAGGTAAGCCACCCGCACCGGCTCGCCGCCGATCTCGTCGTCTCTAAACCGCAGTTGGCCCCAGTTGTCGCGGTTGTCTTCGGGCGGCACCGGCAAAGCCTGCTCCCCGCTCAGGAACTCGCCGCGCAGACCCAGCACCTGGTAGTACAGCGTGTCGGCCTCATCGGTGTGCAGCAGCTCGGTGGCGGCGCGTGTCAGCGCGAACACGGCGCGTGGTGTGCCGTCGGCCTGCTCCTGCACGCTGACCTGCTGCGCCAACAGGCGTGCCATCTCGCCCAGCTGGCGGTCAAACGGCTTGTTGGCAATGCCTTGAGCCACCAGCCAGGTGAGCACCACGCTCATCGGCCACAGCAGCAGCAGCGGGGCGAGCATCCAATCGAGGATCTCGCCAAAAAGGGAGCGCTGTTCGCGGGGAAAGGCCACGCGCTAGCTTGGTATTTTTTCCAGGCAGTAGCCGAGGCCGCGCACTGTTGCGATGCGCACCGGCCCTTGCTCGATCTTCTTGCGCAGGCGGTGGATGTAGACCTCGATCGCGTTGTTGCTCACCTCTTCGCCCCATTCGCACAGGCGCTCCACGAGGTGGTCTTTGCTGACCAGGCGGCCGGCGCGTTGCAGCAGGGCTTCGAGCAGGCTCAGCTCACGCGCGGACAGGTCGATCATCTGGTCGTTCATGTAGGCCACGCGGCCGGTGGCGTCGAACGTCAACGGGCCGTGTTTGATGACGCTGGAGGCCGTGCCGAGGCCGCGCCGCGTCAGCGCCCGCACGCGGGCCTCGAGCTCTTGCAGCGAGAAAGGTTTGGCCATGTAGTCGTCGGCGCCCAGGTCCAGGCCCTTGACACGCTGCTCCACGCTGTCGGCCGCGGTGAGGATGAGCACCGGCACGGCCGACCCGCGTGCGCGCAGCTTGCGCAGCACTTCGAGCCCGTGCAGCTTGGGCAAGCCCAGGTCGAGGATGACCATGTCGAACTCGTGCGAGGTCAGTGCGGCGTCGGCCTCCGAGCCGCTGGCGACGGCGTCCACGGCGTAGCCGGTGTTGCGCAGCGTGCGCAACAGGCCATCGGCCAGAACCTGATCGTCTTCGGCAATCAGTATGCGCATCGCGGTCTCCGGTTGTCCTGCGGCGGCTTTCGGGGGGAGCGGATCATTCTATGGCTGCACCCTGACCGGCGCTTGACGCGGCGCACACCGGCGCGAAGGTCTCAAGCCCAGGCGCCGGCATAGGCTTCCAGCCCGAGCGCCACCACGGTGGCCACGTCGGGCCCGACCTCGGCGCGGAACTCCTGGTCAGCCTGCGCCACCGCCTGCTCG